>PWJC01000081.1 GCA_003560165.1 Bacteroidales bacterium | reverse complement strand
ATCATTCACCGCCGCATCATGGAACGCCTGATGATGCTCGGGGAAGACGACATGCACCTCTTCCATTCGTTTTGCAAGTTCTATTTAAAGAAATACCATGGAAGGGTGAAATAGGACAGGAATACGGAAGGGGTGGGTAAAAAAATGTCTGAAATGTTTGAAAAAAAGAAAATAGAAGATAGAAAATAGAAGGTAGATTATGGCTTTTGGCTTTTAGCTTTTGGATTTTGGATTTCTGCTTTCTACTTTCTACCTTCTACCTTCTACCTTCTATCTTCCTCACCAGGCTCATATAAACGGTACGCACCCGGGTGCCGAACAGCAGGGCCGAGGCCAGGCATACAAAAGAGAAGGCGAAGACGGTGAAAGGAACTCCGATGGTTTCGGCTATGATGCCGGCGAGGAGGCTGCCCAGGGGGGTGATCCCCATGAAGGTAAGGCTGTAGAGCGATACCACCCTCCCCCTTTTGTCGTCGTCGGCAATGCTTTGGATCAGGGTGTTGGTGCTGTTGAAATGCACGATCATTCCAAAGCCGACGGCCACCAGGGAAGCCATCGAAAGCAGGGTGCTTGACGAGAGGGCAAAGACCGACAGTGCCATGGCGAACAGCAGTGCTGTGCGAAAGGCGATGGCCGGTATACCCAGGGTGTTTCGCATGGCTGCCAGGTAAAAGGCGCCGGCAAGGGCACCTGCCCCCAGCGAACCTGTCAGTATGCCCAGCATTTGTGAATCCCCCCCCAGGATCTCAGCGGCAAACAAAGGCAGCAATGCCTGAAAGGGCAATCCGAAAAAACTGCTGAGGGCCACCAGGCTGATCAGGTAGCGCAGCGAAGGATGCTTCCAGGCATAGCTTACCCCCTCGCCCAGCTGCATGATGATGGAGCCAACCCCGGGCGCCCTGTGAGGTCTGCTGATGCGTATGGCCATTAGCCCGGCGATCACCGCCAGAAAGGAAACCCCGTTGATGAAAAAACACCAGCCTTCCCCGACCCAGGCGATCAATAACCCCCCCACGGGCGGGCCGATAAACCTCGCCATATTGTAGAGCGACGAATTAAGGGCAATGGCGTTGGCCAGGTCTTCGCGTCGGGTGATGATGTCGGGGACGAAAGATTGCCTGAAGGGGGTGTCGAAGGCCAGGATGACCCCGTTAACAAGGGCCAGGGCAATGATCCATCCAACCGTGATCGAATCCGAGAGGGTAAGCCAGGCAAGGGCAAAGGCGACAAGCATCGACAGGATCTGGGTCATGATGATGATCTTCCGGCGGTCCCAGCGGTCGGCCAGCACCCCGGCAAAGGGGGTAATGAACAGAGAGGGGATCTGCAGGGCAAAGGCAATGGTGCCCAGCAGCAGGGCCGAACCGGTAAGCCGGTACACCAGCCATCCCATGGCAATGTTCTGAACCCATACCCCGATCAGCGATACGCTTTGACCGTAGTAATAATACCGGTAATTTCGGTATTTTAATGCGCGGAAAATGGTGTGAAAGGTCTGGAAGCTGATCGGACGGCCGCGAAAGGGGAACATCTGCCTTAGATTTGTTCCCCCAAAGTTAATAAAAGAATGCCGGTTCCATACCGGCCTGCAATTGCGGGCTAAGGGGTGGCCACTCTGAACGGCTCATCCGTAAGGGCCCTGATGGCGGGTGGGCGGCATCAACAGCCCGTCATGCAAGCAGGATGGAGATGCCCCGGAATCTACTCGTTCCTCAGCGAATCGACAGGGTTGGCTTTGGTGGCCAGGTATGCCTGGGTGCTGATGATCAGCGATCCCGCTATCATGATCAGGAGGCCTGGCAGGATGAACCACAGGGGGGTCAGCGATACCCTGTGGGCAAAGTTGTCCAGCCACTGATCCATGGCCAGCCAGGCCAGGGGCCAGGCGATCAGCAGGGCGATAAAAGCCATGATCACCGACTCGCGGTTGAACAACCACAAAAGCTGTTTGATCGAAGCGCCCAGCACAAGGCGGACCCCCATTTCCTTAACCCTTCGTTCGGCCGAAAAGGCCGCCAGCCCGTATACTCCCAGAAGGGAGATGATGAATGCCAGGATGGCCCCTGCCGAAAGCAAATTGGCCGAACGTTCTTCCTGCTGGTATAGCAATTCGATGGTCTCGTTCAGAAAGCGGATGTTCGGAATGTAATGCGGATCGAATTCCCTGAGGGCTGCGGTGATGTCTTCACGTAATGAGGGGTAATCGCCCGGGGCGGACTTGAGGTAGATATGCGGGAAGCCTGTCTGGGCATAGTTCATGACAAGGGGTTCGATGGGCTGGTGGAGGGATTTCAGGTGGAAGTCGGCAACGATGCCGATCAGCGGACCCTGAATGTTGAACAGATCGAGTTGTTTGCCAATGGGCTCTTCGAACCCCAGGGCGCTGACGGCGGTTTCGTTGAGTATAAAGGCACTTTGTACGTCCATTTCCGAGCCGGGATAAAAGTTCCGGCCTTCGATCAACTCAATGCCCATGGTCTCGAGAAAACCATGGTCTACCGTGATGACATCCGCGATTACTCCCGTATCCTTATCGGCCCCAAGTTCGGATATGAGGTCGATCCGGTTAGTCCCCCCGTAAATGAAATTGCCGCCCCCTGTCGATATTACCCGGGGGTTGGTTTCCAGGCTTGAGCGGACTGCCTGGAAGGATTGCCATAGCCGCCCCGAAAGGTTCTGCAAAATGATCACTTCTTCCTGATCGAAGCCCAGGTCGCGTGTTTGCATATAGCGCAGCTGACGGGTCATGACCAGCAGAGAACTGATCACAAAGATGGTGATGGCAAACTGGAAGACCACCAATGCCCTTCTGAATGACTGCCCCTTGCTGCCCCTGACCGCCTCGCCCTTAAGGATGCGTACCGGGTCGAACGAAGAAAGGTAAAAGGCCGGGTAAAGCCCCGAAAGCAGGCCAGTGATTCCCAGAATCAGGACGATGACCAGCAGCCCTCTTGTGCTGAGCAGCGTTGTCAGGTTGAGCGCGACACCCAGGTTTTGAGTAAAATAGGCCGAAAACACCTCGGCAAGCAGCATGGCCACAATAAATGCCAGCAGGGCGGTCAGCAGGGATTCGGTCATGATCTGACGGATCAGTCCACCCCGGCTGGCCCCGGACACTTTTCTTACCCCGATCTCTTTCGAACGCAGCATGCTGCGGGCTGTGGCCAGGTTTACGTAGTTGATGATGGCAACAAACAGAATGAACACCGACAGCAGGGAGAACACCAGAACATTCCGCCAGCTCCCATTCTCTTTCATTTCCCAAACAAGGTTCGAATGCAGGTGGATGTCGCCGATGTTCATCAGCTGGTGCTCGACATGGATGTTTATCCCGTCGTATATGGGATTGTTGCGGACGATCTCCTCCAGGGTTCCATCCAGGCTTTTTTCCAGCCCGGAAATGTCGGTGCCCGGTGCCACCTTCAGGTAGGTGAAAAAGTTCATGCCGCTGGTCTTGATCTGTTCGGGCAAATTGTCGTGGTGCGACATGGCATTGAAGGCCATGTGCGTATTGCCGGGCAAATCTTTGATGATGCCGCTGATCTGGTAGGTCTGGTTCTGTACCCTGATCATCTGGTGCAAGGCGTCGAGGGGCTCGCCGGCCAGCCGGGCGGCAGTTGACTCGTTGATGACGATCGAAGCGGGATCTTGCAAAACCTCCATGGGCTGGCCGGCCAGGAACTCAAAATCGAATACGGAAAAAAAGTGCTCATCGCCGAACATGATGCCCGACAGGGTGGTGACCTCGTCGAGGAAAACAACCTCAGGGCTGCTGTAAAAGGTGGTGAACCGGACCAGATTTTCCACCCCGGGGTAATCCCTCATAATGGTTTCGCCCAGAGCGAACATGGCAGTGGGCAAAACCTGGGGATCTCCCTGCCCAAGGGCTGCACGGCTGTGGATGCGGTAAATGCGGTCGTGGTCGGTGATGAATTTGTCGTAGCTGAGTTCGTGAAGGACAAATATCCAGATCAGCAGGGTGATGCCCAACCCCAGGGCCAGCCCCAGGATGTTGATCAGGGAGTTGATCCGTTGTTTCTGAAAGCTTCGCTGCAGGGTCTTCAAATAATGCTGAAACATGGTAGTGTAATTCGTTGAAGTAAAAAAAGTCAAAAAGTCGATGTCGTCTGCCCGCAGGCAGTGCGACAGTAAAAATCCGGGGGATCCAAACAAGTTTAATAGTTTAAGAGTTTAAGAGTTTAAGTGTTTAAGTGTTTAATATTCAACTCTTCAACTCTTCAACTTTTCAACTCTTCAACTTTTTCGTTCTGTCGTTCATTCGTTCTGTCGTTCTGTCGTTCTGTCGTTCTGTCGTTCTGTCGCCTTTCTGTCCTCTGTCTTCCGTCTTCTGTCTTCTGTCTTCTGTCTTCCGTCTTCTGTCGTTCTTTCTACCTTCCACCTTCTACCTTACTCATACTTAAGCGATTCGACAGGGTTGGCCAGGGCCGAACGCAACGATTGGGTGGCCACAATGGCCAGGGAGATGATCATCATCCCGGCCGTTGCGGCCAGCATGGTCCAGTAGGGGAAATCGACCGAATAGGCGTAGCCCTGCAGCCAGTTGTCCATATACCAGTAAGCCAGGGGCAGGGCGATCAGGGCGGCCAGCAACAACCACCTGACAAAGTCGGACGACATCCGGAACAGGACAGAGAATACCGAGGCCCCCAGTACTTTCCGTATGCCTGTTTCTTTTTGCCGTTGCTGTGCGGCATAGGACGAAAGCCCCATCACCCCCAGCATGGCAATGACGATGGCAAGTAGAGTAAAGGCCAGGAACAGATGGCCAAAGCTTCGTTCATTGCCGTATTGGGTTTCCATGACTTCCGAAATAAAGTAATAGCTCAGCACCTGTTCTGGAAAATGCTGCTGCCAGGCATTGCTTACGGCCCGGAGTACTTCGGTACTCGAGACGTTTTCGTGGCGCAGGGTAACCCACCAGGGAGCCTGAATGTATTGCGGCCTGCTGTGCATGGCATTGATGGTGAGGGGCTCTACCTCGTTGTGAAGGGATTGCAGATGAAAATCCCTGACCACCCCGATCACCCTGTAGGTTTCTCCCTCCCTCCCGATGGTTTTGCCAAGGGGTTCGGCCCAGCCTGCCTTGCGGGCAAAGGCCTGGTTGATCAGCACATACCCCCTGTCGAGGCCGTCGTCACTTTCGAACCACCGCCCCTGCTCCAGTTCGACCTCCATGGCGCCCAGGTAACGCTGATCGGACCAGAGGCGCTGGGCCATGATGCCCGGGCCTGCATCCTCGGCCTCGATGCCTTCGGTATAGGTGCTGCCACCCGGGAAGGAAGAGCTGATGGTCACTGCAGTTGTCCACGGCCAGGCTTCCATGGCCTGGCTAAACAGACGGGCGTCTTCCATGTTGGCCGTGCTCACTGTCAGGAGGTTGTTGCTATTGAAGCCCAGGTCGCTGCGCCGAAGATGGCGGATCTGTATCAGGATTACCAGGGTGCAGACGATCAGGGCAATGGAAACCAGAAACTGGATCAAAAGCAGGAGGTTTCGCGGCTGGAAGCGGCCCGGCCGGCTCCAGAACTCCCCCTTGAGTATCTTAACCGGCTGAAATGATGCCATATACCAGGCCGGATACAAACCGGCCATTGTTCCGAATACCCCGCAAAAAAGGAAAAAAGCCGCAAAAAGGGTCCACCAGGGGGCGGCCGTCAGGCTCAGGCTGCTGCCGAGCAAGTTATTAAATGCGGGGAGGCCGGTTTCGGCGATGATCAGTCCCAAAACAAAACTCAGTCCGGTTATGAACAGGGTTTCGATGGTGAACTGTTTTTTCAGGCCCGACTTTCCGGCTCCCAGCACCTTTCGCATGCCCACTTCCCTGGCCCGCTTGCCCGACTTGGCAATGGTCAGGTTCACATAGTTGAACCCCGCAATGAACAAAACAAAAAGGGCCACCATGGTAAATATTCTTACCTTGCCCAGGGTGGCGGTTTCCACCATTTCGTTGCCAAAGGAGCTGCGCAGCCGGATGTCGCCGATGGGGTAATAATCGAGCTCAAAATATACCCCCATGCCTTCAAACCTGTAGTTGAGCCTCTCGTCGGTGAGTTCCCGGGTTTTTGCCTTTAGCGACTCCATATCGGTGCCTTCTTCCACCACTACATAGGTAAAGGCACTTAAATTGGCGTCCCAGTCGTAGTAGTTGGAAGAGGAGATCTCCCTCAGTGAGGGGTAGGACCTCAGCATGTCGAATTGCAAATGGCTGTTTGGCGGGCTGTCGCCGGCAATACCGGTAACGGCATAAAGCTGTTGCTGGTCGTCCAGGCGGAGCATCTTACCCATAGGGTCCTGGCCGGGGAAAAGCTCTTTGGCCAGGGTTTCGGTGAGCACCACCGAGAAGGGTTCCTCCAGGGCCTTGCCCGGGTTCCCCCTGAGCAGATCAAAGGAGAATACTTCAAAAAAACTGCTTTCGGCATACATGCCGTTTTCTACACGGATGTAGCTGTCATCTCGCCATACATGTACCGGCGCATGCCAATGCGACAGCCTGGTCATGGCGATCACCTCGGGCAAACGCTCCAGCAGGTCTGGCCCCTTGGCATGGCTGCTGATGGCCTCTGTTCGGACATCACCCTGAATGTTTATCCGGATGCCGATGCGGTAAGTGTCGGAGGCCCGGGGGTGAAAACGGTCGAAGCTCAATTCGTGGGCAACGAAGAGGAATATCATCAGACATACAGCCATGGCAGTGGCCAGCCCGAACATGTTGATGATGGAAAAGGACAGGTTCCGTTTAAAGTGGACATAGCTGGTTTTCAGGTAATGCAACAACATGGCGTTATGGTTTATCCGGTACACAAACTCATTGAGCAATACTTTGAGGAAATATCAAACAAAGGGGACAGCTGCACCACGGGCCATAACGACTGGTTCTAAGAATTCTTTGTGCAACAGGCCGGCAGCACATGCTGATGAGGGAGTAAAGCAGGGATCGTTTGATAAAGCGCAGGACACTTACCAGGTAATTTCTGAGCATGGTTTGTGTGTTTTGGTCGTTTTAAACAGGGTGCGGCACCTGGAAGGTATTCCCGGCCCGCACCCCTTTTCTGTTTCCGGCAGGCATTAATGGGCTTCGGCCGCGGCAAGGACAAATTCGGTGGTTTTGT
>PWJC01000104.1 GCA_003560165.1 Bacteroidales bacterium | reverse complement strand
GGAGGCGGGATCCGCAGCGCCGCCGGGGCCCTGGACATGTGGAAGGCCGGCGCCGATATGGTGGTTGTAGGCAATGCGGCCGAAACCCGCCCGGAGCTGATCCGCGAAATAGGACAGGCCAAAAAAACCGTGAACAAGAAGAGCTGATATCCGTTGATTTGGTAAATTCGCAAGGAGGAAGATAGAAGGTAGTAAGTAGTAAGTAGTAGGTAGGAAGAAGAAAGTTTAAGAGTTTAAGAGTTTAAGAGCTAAAAATAAAACACTTAAACTCTTAAACTTTTCAACTATTCAACTTTTCAACTATTCAACTTTTCAACTATTCAACTTTTCAACCCTTCAACTATTCAACTGTTTCATAAATTTACCATACCTATAAAAAAACAAAACAATGAAATACGATCTGATTGTTCTGGGCTCGGGTCCGGGAGGATATGTGGCCGCCATCCGTGCATCCCAGCTGGGCATGAAGGTGGCCGTGGTCGAAAAGGCCGAACTGGGTGGTGTATGCCTTAACTGGGGCTGCATTCCCACCAAGGCCCTGCTCAAAAGCGCACAGGTGTTCGAATACCTGAAACATGCCGGCGATTACGGGGTGGCTACCGGGGGAGAGCCTTCGGCCAGCCTGAAAGACATGGTCAAAAGAAGCCGGGGGGTGGCTGCCGATATGAGCAAGGGCATCCAATACCTCTTTAAGAAGAACAAGATCGAACACATCGCCGGTCAGGGCAGGGTGCTGCCTGGCAAAAAGATCAGTGTCCGTGACGATGGGGGGAAAACAACCGAATACGAAGCCAATCATATCCTCATTGCCACCGGAGCAAGGAGCCGGCAGCTGGAGCATTTGAAGCAGGACGGCGAAAAGGTGATCGGCTACCGCGAGGCCATGGTACTCGAAAAACAGCCGGCATCGATGGTGGTGGTCGGCTCGGGAGCCATCGGCACCGAATTTGCCTGGTTTTACAACGCCATCGGCACCAGGGTCACCCTGATCGAATTCCTGCCCCACATCGTACCCCTGGAAGACGAGGAAGTGTCGAAGCAGCTGGGGCGGAGCTTCAAAAAGGCAGGCATCAGGGTCATGACGGGCAGCTCGGTCGAATCGGCCGACACTTCCGGGAAACAATGCAAGGTGGTTGTGAAAACCAAAAAAGGCGAGGAGACCATTGAGACCGACCTGGTGTTGTCGGCCGTGGGGATCACTCCCAATACCGAAGGCATCGGGTTGGAAGAAACAGGCATCCGTACCGAAAAGGGCCGGATCAGGGTGGATGAGTTTTACCGCACCAATGTGGATGGCTACTATGCCATTGGCGACGTGACCGAAGGACAGGCCCTGGCCCATGTGGCCTCGGCCGAAGGCATTGTCTGCGTCGAAAAAATGGCCGGCATGAGCCCCTCTCCCATCGACTACAACAACATCCCGGCATGCACCTATTGCAGCCCCGAAGTGGCCTCGGTGGGATACACCGAACAGGCAGCCAGAGAGGCCGGCTTTGAGATCAAAACGGGGAAATTCCCCTTCTCGGCCTCGGGCAAGGCCAGTGCCGCAGGCCACAAAGAAGGCTTTGTCAAGGTGATCTTTGATACAAAATACGGAGAGTTGCTCGGGGTGCACATGATCGGGGCAAATGTCACCGAGATGATCGCCGGAGCCGTGGTGGCCAGGAAACTGGAAACCACAGCCCACGAAATGATCAAGTCGGTACACCCCCATCCCACCATGTCGGAGGCCATCATGGAGGCTGCCGCGGCTGCCTACAACGAGGTGATCCATATTTAGAAAAGACAGTGCATATGCTTGTCAGGGAAACCCCATTCGAAGGCCTTTTGCTTATAGAACCCCGGGTATATGCCGACCAGCGGGGGTATTTCTTCGAGTCGTGGAACAGGGAGGCTTTTGCCAGGGCCGGCATACCCCACGAATATGTGCAGGACAACCAGTCGGGCTCTGCAGGGGGGGTGATCAGGGGGCTTCATGTTCAACTGCCGCCCCATGCTCAGGGCAAGCTGGTGCGGGTGGTCAGGGGTTCGGTGCTCGATGTGGCCATAGACCTGCGCACCGGCCAGCCCGGCTTTGGCCGGCATTTCAGCATTACCCTCTCGGCTTCCGACCACCGGATGCTTTACATCCCCCCGGGTTTTGCGCACGGTTTCAGGGCTCTTGAAAACGACACCGTATTCGTTTATAAATGCACGGCTGCCTATGAAGCCAGGGCCGAAAGGGCCATCAGGTGGGACGATCCCGACCTGGGCATCGACTGGGGCAGCGGGTTGCCCCTTCTTTCCGAAAAAGACCGCCTGGCCATGTGGTTCAGGGATTTTCAAAGCCCTTTTTGACAGCAGGGAGCTAGTACAACCCAAAGGCAAACAATAGCCGGAACGCCGCTTCCCCTTCGTATGGAAGGTATATGCTGCGCACCCCCACTTCCATGGGAGAGAAAAACCCCAGCAGATGCACATCGGCGATCAGATCCAGGCCGACCGACAGCAGTTGCTCGTTCACCCGGATGGAAGGGGAGCCCTCCTGCTGCACCGTACGCCGGGTACGGGCGTAGTCGGTAAAAAAATTGGTACGCAAACGTTTAAGATACACTATGTGGGGTATGGCCCGGTCGGGATAGGCCAGTGGGAAGGCATAGTCCAGTCCGAGGCCGTATACCGCATCGTCGCGCCGGGCGGCGGTGCCCCTTGGATAGGGCAGCAGATTGGGAAAGCGAAAATTGATCCTGTCCCGTTCCGGGGTTCCGGGCCGGTGTTCCTGATACGAAGCCGTCAGCCTCAGGCTATGGTGGCTGCCCAGCCCGGGGAACAGCCCCATTGCCCGGATTCCGGCCACCCAGCCCATATCGCTGCTTCCAAAGGGCGCATGCCGGAACTCGACGCTGAGCGCCTGCCCCAGCCGGGGACGGATGTCCCTGCCCACCGAACGTATTTGCCGGTAGGCCGACACCCGGTACCCAAGCGTATGCACGCTATGCTCCCTCAAAAAAGAGGGCGTGTCGGAAGCTCTTCCTGCATGCAGCAGCCCGCTGCGCACAGAGGAATTCACCCCCAGCAGCCAGGGGCCTTTCCGGTAAGCCAGCGGAAGACTGAGGCCGAGGCTTGCCTCGCGCTGCCTCCAAAGAAACTCCACGGGGGTTCCGGGGTCCTGCTGTGTGGTATAATAAGACCGGCGCAGCCCGCTCCCCATCTCCAGGTCGACCACGGGATAAAAGCCCAGATAGCTGTAATTGAGATAATACCGGCCCAGGCGCTCTACCGGGTCAAAGGCATACCCCAGGGCGGTGAGCGAAGTGCTCAAGAGGTTCTGCGAAAGCAGGGAAAAGCCCGGCTCGACCTCCATGGTGTTCAGATGCAGTGCATAGGGTCCCCAGCTGTGGAAGTTGAACAGATTGGCCGCCCTGGAATAATCCTTGATCTGGTGTTCCGTCCTTGCCACCCGGCTTTTTCCGACGGTCATGTTTTCCTGGGCGGCCAGCGTCCGGTGGAAGCCCACCGAATGATCGGTCACCCTGTCGAGGGGCAGGAACCGGGGAAGGGGGCCTTCATGGGCTACTGCCCGGTAACCCAAGGAGCTGTAACCAGACCAGAGCAAAAGGTCGCCTCCTGGCGAAAGCACTGCATCCACGGCGCCGAAACGGGAGGATACCAGCCTCGATACCTCCCCTGAGGCCGGATCCAGCACATAGATATTGTCAACACCCGAGAAGGCCCCTGTAAAAGCGACCTTATCTGCCGACAGGTAACGGGGCCGGGAGATCTCTGTATGCCCTGCGTGAAAGAGCGTGGTAAAATCTCCCGTTGCCGTGTCGGCCAACACGATCCGCTTTCCCGATTCGTTGCGAGCAATGGCCAGTATTTGCCCTCCGCCGGGATGCCAGGAGGGGCTCATCAGGTAGTCGTTGCCCGGCAGGCTCATCCTGGCGACGAGCTCCCCGCTGCCGGCATCCAGGATCACCAGGGCGTAATCATTGGTAAGAGAAACTTCTGTGGCGGCGATGAGCCGGCCGTCGGCCGTTAGGGCAGGGGAGAACAGCCGGGTGCCCCTTGTCAGCCTCCGGGTGGAGGCACTGCCCAGCTCGTGGAGGTGGATCTCCGACCAGGAGCGGTGGGCCCACCTCGGATCGGGACGGGTTTCGCTCCAGGCAATGACCCCCCCACCCGCAGAAAAGGCATTCGTATTATAAAATCCCGGGATAAACAGCCCGGATTCCTCACCGTCCAGGCCGATGGATACCACCCGCGGAATGCCGTCCATGCCCGTTCTCAGTGCCATCAGGGTGGAATCGCCGATAAAGGCCAGGGAGCGGTAGTGGCTGTAAAGTTCGGATTCGGGACTCAAGGCCCGGAAAGGAGTATAGGATTCCTGCTGCAATTGCTCTGTCCACAGCGAATCCAGCATCTGCATCGTTTGTGCATAATACCGCCGGGTGCCTGCCCCGGTTTCCCGTTTCAGACCAAACGCAAGCGGATTGACGGTATAGGGGCGAAGCGCAATGTTTGATAAAACCCTTCCCCAGATACCTGGCCCGTGCGCCACCCTGGCCGAGGCCACCAACTGGTATCCAAGTTCATAGAAGTTGGGCACATGGTCCTTCAGGGAGCCGAGCATGGCCTTCTCGTAGGTATACGCCCCGCGTTCGACCAGCTGGGCGCGCAGCCCCTGCTCGAAGGAAGGCATCCGGCCCCTGCCCCCATGGGTCAGGGCGGTCTCCATGACCACCGCATCGCCTTCCAGCAACCACATGGGCACAAAAAGCCCCAGTGAAATACCCAGGGCCTGTTCGCCCAGCAGCAGCGACATCAGCCGGGTGATGCCCTGGTTGAGCTTGCTGACCTGCACAACATGACGGAACTCATGCACCGCCAGGCGCTCAAGCCAGTCGTGGGGTCCGTCGTCGGGCGGGGGTGTGGTGAACAGCTCCATCCGGGCCGGGGCCCAGCTGACAAAGCCATTGGGCACCACGCCGTGGTTATGGAGTATGACGGGAACCCTGCGCGGGCGTCGCCCGATGCTTTCGGAGGCCGGGCCGTGCATGTATTCAAGCAGGTCGGCCGCATAAGATGCCTGAGAAGCGATCTCCTGCGGAAAGATGAGCCGGAAGTGGGGGGTTTCTATCTGCTGCCAGCGGATGGAGGCAGGGTCCTGCCCCCTGACGTAAAACTGCCCGGCCGCCTGGCGGATGCCCGGGAGCAAAAACAGCAGCAGCAAAAGCAGTAAGGAAGGGGGTGACGGCTTCATGGCTGGCGGCATGCATTCTCGAAAAACACCCAAAGCGGGTCGGCCGTTGGCGCGGGGGCAACGATGCTGATCTCAGCCCCGCCCACGGGATGCGCAAAACGTATGGAACGGGCGTGAAGGTGGACGCTCCCATCCGGGTTCGGCCTGCCGGCCCCGTATTTCAGGTCGCCCTTGACCGGACAGCCCTCGGCCGACAACTGGGCGCGGATCTGGTGGTGCCTGCCGGTGATCAGTTCGATGCCGAGCAGGTGGTAGCGGTCGCTTTCGGCCAGCAGGCGGTAGCGCAGCAATGCCTGGCGGGCGCCTGGGGTTTCGGGCCCGACCACGTACGACTTGTTCTGTTTTTCGTTCTTTTTGAGCCAATGGCTGAGCTGCCCTTCGGGCCGGGGGGGCGGCGACTGCACAACGGCCCAGTAGGTTTTTTCGAGGCTGCGGCTTTTCAGCATGGCGTTCATCCGCGAAAGGGCCTTGGAGGTCCTGGCAAAGATCACCGCACCGCTCACGGGCCGGTCGATCCGGTGCACAACCCCGAGGAAGGCCTTCCCGGGCTTGGCGTATTTGTCTGCGATGTATCTCCCGGCAAGTTCAGACAGGGGAATGTCCCCGGTTTTATCGGCCTGAACGATCTCTGACGGCAGTTTGTTGATCACCAGCAGGTGGTTGTCTTCGTACAATACCCGGCTGCCGATGTGGTTGTGTCCATTCATGCCGGAGTTTCAGTATTGTTCCCTTTCGTTGGGGAATTCCAGGTTTTTCACATCGCTGATGTAGGCTTCGACCGAACCCTTGATCTCTTCGTAGAGGTTGTGGTAGCGCCTGAGGAATCGCGGAGAGAAATCGTGGTTGATCCCCAGCATATCGTGCAGCACCAGCACCTGGCCATCTACTTTTGATCCGGCGCCGATACCGATGGTGGGGATGTTGATCTCCCGGGTAACCTTTTCGGCAAGTACTGCCGGTATCTTTTCCAGCACCAGAGCAAAACAGCCTGCACCGGCAAGCAGGCGGGCGTCCTCTACCAGCTTGCCGGCTTCGTCCTCCTGGGTGGCCCTCACCACATAAGTGCCGAACTTATTGATCGACTGAGGGGTGAGGCCAAGGTGGCCCATGACAGGGATCCCGGCCGAGAGGATGCGGTCGATGGACTCGAGGATCTCACGGCCCCCTTCCAGCTTCACGGCATTGGCATTGGATTCTTTCATGATGCGGATGGCCGAGAGCAGGGCCTCCCGGCTGTTGCCCTGGTAGGTGCCAAAAGGCATGTCGACCACCACCAGAGCCCTCTCTACGGCACGCATCACCGATGAAGCATGATAGATCATTTCGTTGAGGGTGATGGGCAATGTGGTCTTATGCCCCGCCATCACATTGGCCGCCGAATCGCCCACCAGGATGACATCGATGCCGGCACTGTCGACAATCCGGGCCATGGAGTAGTCGTAGGCAGTAAGCATGGATATTTTTTTCTGCCTGAGCTTCATCTCCTGAAGCACATGGGTGGTGATTTTGGGGATCACTGAAGACTTCATGATGTTATGGGTTGTTTAATCCGGATGTCAAAAAAAGAAGGTGGAAGATAGAAGGTAGAAGGTAGATTTAAGCCATTGGCTGTTGGATTTTGGCTATTGGCTGTTGGCTTTTGGCTGTTAGCTTTTGGCTTTTGGATTTTGGCTATTGGCTTTTGGCTGTTGGCTTTTGGCTTTTGGCTATTGGCTTTTTAAACTTTTCAACTTTTCAACCTTCTTCTTCCTACCTACTACCTACTACCTACTACTTACTATCTTCTACCTTCTACCTTCCACCTTCTACCTTCTACCTTCCCCCTCAAAATGGCCAGAAATTGTTGTCGTACCAGATTTGTTCGGTCAGTTGCCTGTTCAGGTCGATCAGCAGTTTGTGGTGTCCCTTCT
>PWJC01000055.1 GCA_003560165.1 Bacteroidales bacterium | reverse complement strand
GTCAGCTCGTCGATGAGTTCGCTGGGGTTGCCGGCCACCACCACCTGGGTGGTCGGAGAGGCTTCCTTGATCTGACTGGCGGTGGGGACCATGCTGGCGTATTCCTCGTCGCTGCTGCAAAACACCACAATTTCGGCACCCGAATCCAGAGCTGCCTTTGCACCGGCTTCCAGATCGGTGAAGCCTATATTGTTGATGATCTGGTATCCGGCCACCCCAAAGAAGTTGGCCGAAAAGCTGGCTCTGGCCTTTCGCATGACAGGATCTCCGTAGGTAAAATGAAATACCCTGGGAATGGGGAGGGATTTCTTCGCGTGGTTTTCAACGGCCAGCCTAAGGGCTTCGAAGGACTGAGCCCCCCTGTACTGTTTGAGGTCTGACAGGTCGGTCAGCCGGGCGGTGGGTTCCATCTTGTCAAGCATGCGTTCGCTGGTATCGGGGTATTTATTGGTCCCCACAAAGACCCGTTTGCGCAGGGCGATATCCATGTCGCGCTGCTGGCATGTTTCTGCGATGGACGAGCGGATGAAACCGTTTTCGGCCGACTTGATGAACCCGCCCTGTTGCTCGGTTTCGAGGAACAGGGCCCAGGCTGCCTGGGCGATGCTTTCGGTGAGCTTTTCAATATAGTACGAACCGCCGGCCGGATCGGCCACCTTGTTGAAGTAGGCTTCTTCTTTGAGGATGATCTGCTGATTGCGGGCCATGCGGTAAGAAAAAGCGTCGGGCTTTTTGAATGTGCTGTCGAAGGGCTTGACGGTAATGCTCTCCACCCCCGAAAGTGCAGCGGCCATGGCCTCGGTGGTGGTACGGAGCATGTTCACATAAGGGTCGTACACGGTCTTGTTCCAGTCGGAGGTTTCCACCTGGATCCGCATGCTGCAGTCGCCTTCGCCGCAATCCTGGTATTGTGCCGCAATGGTGGCCCAAAGCATTTTTGCCGCCCTGAGCCTGGCTATTTCAAGAAAATAACCGGAGCCCACGCCGAAGCGAAAGTGCAGTTGCCCCAGGACGGCGGTGGCGGGCAGTCCGGCGGCCGTAAGTTCTGCAAGGTATTCATTGGCCTGCGACAGGGTAAAGGCCACCTCCTGCACCAGGCTGGCCCCTGCGTTGTGGTAGTATTGGCCGTTGACTCCAATGACACTGAATCCTGGCAGGTGTTGTCCGGACATTTCGACCAGGACCCTGGCCTGGGCAAAATTCCGTTCGCGGTTTTCAAAAAATTTACCATACAGCACCAGGTAGCCCAGGGGGTCGAAGTTCAGAGAACCCCTGATCTTTTTGCCGGCATAGAGCTCTTTGAGCTGGCTGACCAATAAAGGGAAATCCTTTGCCTGGGTAAAATGGATGGGAGTAGTTTCCGGATCGATCCCTTCGAGCAGGCGCACCAGGTCGTTTGGCAGGGTCAGTTCGGAAGCATTCAGCCCGACGGCCCCGGCCCCTTTTTCCAGGGACTGAGTGGCCAGGCGGTTTGCCGCCACCGGATCGGTTTCATCAAAGTCCTGGCGAATTACCCAGTCGTTGCCATCGGTACGCATACCCTTCACATAGGGGGGCTGACCGGGCAGTACCCCCATATGGGAAATATCTTCCAGATGTTCTGCCCGGTAATAGGGGTTGACAACAATCCCTTCGTTGGTTTTCCAGACCAGGCGCTTTTCGTAATCGGCTCCCCTGAGGTCCAACTGTATCTTCTCTTCCCACTCCCGGGTGGAAATCGGAGGGAACTCCGAAAACAAACCCGGCTTTTTTTCTTGATCCATAAGAAGTTATGTTTAAAATTGCAGGCGATTAAGTGGTAAAAACGCATCAAAATTACAACAAAAAAGGGAACATTTGTTAATTTCGCAGTCTGCGGGAAGACTGGCTGCCGTCATCAGCCGGCCCTTTCAGGCCGGAATACAAGGGCGTGGCCCGGCGCATAAACCCCAAAACAGCTGATTGACATGGAATACAATTTCAGGGAAGTGGAGAGGAAGTGGCAGGATTACTGGCGTGAGAACAACACCTACAGAGTGCATGCCGATCCGGACAAGCCAAAATACTATGTGCTGGACATGTTCCCCTACCCCTCCGGAGCGGGCCTGCATGTGGGGCACCCCCTGGGCTATATTGCCTCCGACATTTATGCACGTTACAAGCGGCAAAAAGGCTTCAATGTGCTACACCCCATGGGGTACGATGCCTACGGCCTGCCCGCCGAACAATATGCCATACAAACCGGACAGCATCCGGCCATCACTACCGCCAGCAACATCACGCGGTACCGTGAACAGCTAGACAGGATCGGCTTCAGTTACGACTGGGACAGGGAGGTGCGCACCTGCGACCCCGGCTATTATAAATGGACGCAGTGGACCTTTATTCAGCTGTTTAACCATTATTTCGATAACAGGACAAATAAGGCCGAACCCATCGGTGAGCTGGAAAAGACCTTTGCGCACAGCGGCAACCTCGATGTGAATGCGGCATGCGGGCAGCCGGAGCCCTTCACGGCAGTGGAGTGGCTCAGGATGGGAGTCGGGGAGCGCAGGCAGGTGTTGATGAATTACCGCCTGGCCTATCTTTCGGACACCGTGGTGAACTGGTGCCCGAAACTGGGTACGGTACTTGCCAACGATGAGGTAAAAGAAGGCTTTTCGGTGCGCGGCGGGCATCCGGTAGAACAAAAAAAAATGCGGCAATGGTTCCTGCGGATCACGGCCTATGCCGATCGCCTGCTGCAGGGTCTGGAGCAACTTCATTGGAGCGAGTCGCTCAAGGAGATACAACGCAACTGGATCGGCCGCTCAGAGGGAGCCACTATCTTTTTCTCCCTCAAGGGGCATGATGCCACCATCGAGGTATTCACTACCCGGCCCGACACCATTTTTGGCGCCACCTTTATGGTGCTTGCCCCTGAACACAGCCTGGTAACCCGCATTACTGCCCCCGGATACCGGGCCGGGGTGGAAGAATACGTTAAAAAAGCGGCATCCAAATCGGAAAGGGAACGAATGGCTGAGGTGAAAAAGGTGTCGGGGCAATTTACCGGGGCCTATGCCATACACCCTTTTACCGGAGAGCCCATGCCGGTATATGTGGCCGATTATGTACTTGCCGGATATGGTACCGGGGCCATCATGGCCGTGCCTGGCCACGACAGTCGCGACCATGCCTTTGCCACCCACTTTAAACTTCCCATCATCAGGGTGGTCAGCGGTCAGGAAGACACCCAGGGGTCTTACGATGCCAGGGAAGGAAGCATGATCAACAGCGGCTTCATGGATGGCATGGAGGTGTCCCAGGCCATCTGTGCGGCCACTGCCAAACTGGAAGGCAGGGGCATCGGAAAAGCCAGGGTTAACTTCCGCTTGCGCGACGCCATATTCAGCCGTCAGCGGTATTGGGGAGAGCCCTTCCCGGTGTATTACAAGGACGGCATTCCCTATGTGCTCGATGAAAAGGCGCTGCCGCTGGAGCTGCCGCCAGTGGACACCTACCTGCCTACGGCCACGGGCGAGCCCCCGCTGGCCAGGGCAAAGGACTGGCATACCCCCGAAGGCTATCCCCTGGAGTGCAACACCATGCCGGGTTTTGCCGGCTCCAGCGCCTACTACATTCGCTACATGGACCCCCGCAACGAGGAGCAACTGGTATCTGAACAGGCCGTGACATACTGGGAAAACGTCGACCTCTATGTAGGGGGGGCCGAGCATGCCACCGGCCACCTGATCTATGCCCGTTTCTGGAATAAGTTCCTGTTCGACACCGGGGTAGTGGTCATGGACGAACCCTTTAAAAAGCTGATCAACCAGGGCATGATACAGGGGCGGTCCAATTTTGTCTACCGCATCAGGGGGAGCAACCGCTTTGTGTCGCACGGGCTGAAAGACAGCTACGAAACCATGGCCATCCACGTCGACGTGAACCTGGTCGACAACGACGTGCTCGACCTGGAGGCGTTCAGGAAGTGGAACCCCGAATTTGCAGAGGCCGAATTCATCCTTGAGGACGGCAACTACATCTGCGGATGGGAGGTGGAAAAAATGTCCAAATCCTTCCATAACGTGGTAACCCCCGACGATCTGATCGAACGTTACGGGGCCGACACCTTACGGCTTTATGAGATGTTCCTTGGCCCGGTCGAGCAGGCCAAGCCATGGGATACCCAGGGCATTGAAGGAGTTTTCCGCTTTATCAGAAAGCTGTGGCGGCTGTTTCACGACCCCGGGAACCGCTTTGCGGTATCGGACGAAGCGGCCGGCGAAAGTGAAAAGAAGGTGTTGCACAAGGCCATCAAAAAGGTGTCGGGCGATATCGAAAGGTTCTCCTTCAACACGGCGGTAAGTGCCTTCATGGTGTGTGTGAATGAACTCACCAACATGAAATGCCGCAAGCGGGAAATACTCGAGCCGCTTGTCATCATGGTCTCTTCCTTTGCCCCTCATATTGGCGAGGAATTGTGGTCGCTGCTTGGCAATACCCAAAGTGTTGCCGGGGCCGCCTTCCCTGACTGGGACGAAAAGCTGGTGACCGACGACACCTTCATCTACCCGGTATCGTTTAACGGCAAAACCCGTTTCAAGATCGAACTGCCGGCCGGGGCTTCGAGGCAGGAGGTTGAAAACGCGGTGTTGTCGGCTCCTGAAGCCCGCAAATGGTTGCAGGGCAGGCAACCCAAAAAGGTCATCGTGGTTACTGGCAAGATCGTGAACATCGTGATCTGAAATAATGGCATAATCATTGCCGTTATGAAAAGAAAAAAAGAACTTGAGACGTCTATTCTGCAGCATCCTTTGCCTGGCCACCCTGTTGGGGTTGTTTTCCGGATTAAAGGCCGGTGATCAGCAACAGTCGCGCCATGTTGAGAATACGGCCTTCCGCAGGGGAGAGCTGCTCCACTTCCAGGCGGTATACAACAGCCGGATCACGGGCAATGTCAATGCCGGTGAGGCCAGCCTTGAGATCCTGCCAGGCAACGCTATGGCAGGAGGACGTCCGGTTATGCATGTGGTTGGCAGGGCCAACAGCACCGGTCTGTTCAATTTGTTCTTCAAGGTAGAGAACCGCTACGACTCCTATATTGATGAGGATTTCATGGCTCCGCGCCGCTTTTCGAGGCGGATCAGGGAAGGCCGGTACCGCAGGAACGACGAGGTGAGTTTCGACCACCAGAAACTGCGTGCCGTGAGCAACCGGGCCACCACCACCATTCCTGCCTATGTCCAGGACATCATTTCGGCCTTTTATTATGCGCGCACCTTCGATATGGATGGGGTAAGGCCGGGCGATTCGTTCGATGTGGATTTTTACCTCAGCGATTCGGTGTATGTAAGCAAGATCGTTTTCGAACGGCGGGAACAGATAACCACCAGCCTGGGTGCCTTCAACACCTTGAAGTTTAAGCCCCAGGTGCTGGAGGGAACGGTATTCAGCCAGCCTTACCCCATGACCCTCTGGATCTCCGACGACAAGAACAAGATTCCCGTACTGGTGGAGTCCGGCCTGGTGGTAGGCTCTGTCCGGCTGGAGCTGACAGGCTTCCGGGGCCTCAAAAACCCCATCACCTCCTTTGTGCCCCGCCCATAGCCTGGCGGTGAAGCTCAGGACGGAGCAGTACCCATTGAGAAGAAAAACAGATCACCCATTCATAAAAAAAAAGATTCAATATGACACAAGTTGAGATTAAAACAGAAAAAGGGAATATGAAGGTGCAATTCTTTGAAAAGGATGCGCCGGCAACGGTTAAAAATTTTGTGGAATTGGCGAAAAAGGGCTTTTATGACGGGCTGGCCTTTCACCGGGTAATCCCCGATTTTGTGATCCAGGGCGGATGTCCCCAGGGCACCGGCATGGGCGGACCGGGTTATACCATCGACTGCGAACTGGATGGGGAAAACCAGTTCCACGACAGGGGAGTGCTCTCCATGGCCCATGCAGGCCGAAACACCGGGGGCTCCCAGTTCTTCATCTGCCATGGTCGCGAAAACACCGCCCACCTTGACCGCCAGCATACGGTGTTCGGCAAGGTGGTTGAAGGGCTGGAGGTTATCGACACCATCCGTCAGGGCGACAGGATAGAAAAGGTGATCATTCTCGAAGGATAAACCCGACCGCATCGTACTGGCGGGAGGCTCAAAAAAAAACGGATTGGTGAATTCACCAATCCGTTTTTTTTTATGCCTGGGGGCAGGGTTTACATCATGCCGCCCATGCCGCCCATGCCCTGGTTCATCGGGGGCATGTCGGACTTTTCTTCCTTGATGTCGGCAAGCACGCATTCGGTGGTCAGCAGCATTCCGGCAATGGACGCTGCATTTTCCAATGCCACGCGGGTGACCTTGGTGGGGTCGATCACGCCCGAAGCGTAAAGTTTCTCGTACTGTTCGGTCCGGGCATTGAAGCCATAGTCGTCTTTGCCTTCCATTACTTTCTGGATGACGATGGAACCTTCCAGTCCTGCTTTTTCCACAATAAGGCGAAGGGGCTCTTCCAGTGCCCTGCGCACAATGGCTGCACCGGTATCCTGGTCGGCATTCTCTCCCTTGAAGTCTTTCAGTGAGGCTATGGCGCGGAGGTAGGCAATGCCGCCACCGGGCACGATGCCTTCTTCGACGGCTGCGCGGGTAGCATGCAGCGCATCGTCGAAACGGTCTTTCTTTTCCTTCATTTCCACTTCGCTGGCAGCGCCCACATAAAGTACGGCCACGCCCCCGGCCAGCTTGGCCAGGCGCTCCTGCAGCTTTTCCTTGTCGTAATCGCTGGTGGTATTCTCCATCTGGGCCTTGATCTGGTTGATGCGGGCCTTGATGTTGTCCTTGTCGCCTTTGCCTGACACAATGGTGGTGTTGTCCTTGTCGATGCTCACCTTTTCGGCGGTACCCAGGTGTGAGAGGTCGGCATTTTCGAGCTTGTATCCCTGCTCTTCGCTGATCACGGTACCTCCTGTAAGGATGGCAATGTCTTCAAGCATGGCTTTGCGGCGGTCGCCAAAACCGGGTGCCTTCACGGCAGCAATTTTCAGTGAGCCGCGCAGCTTGTTCACCACCAGGGTGGCCAGGGCTTCTCCGTCAACATCCTCGGCAATGATGATCAGCGCCTTGCCGGCCTGGACAACTTTTTCCAGTACGGGAAGGAAGTCCTTCATGGTGCTGATCTTCTTGTCGTAGATCAGGATGTAAGGGTCTTCGAAAACGGCTTCCATTTTTTCGGTATCGGTCACAAAATAGGGAGAGATGTAGCCCCGGTCGAACTGCATCCCTTCGACCACCTGAACGCTGGTGTCGGTGCCTTTGGCCTCCTCGATGGTGATGACCCCTTCCTTTTTGACTTTCGACATGGCTTCGGCAATGAGTTTACCGATAGAGTGGTCGTTGTTGGCCGATATGGTAGCTACCTGTTCGATCTTTTCGATGCTGTCGCCCACTTCAACCGATTGTTTTTTCAAATTTGCGATCACTTTTTCAACGGCCTTGTCGATGCCGCGTTTCAGGTCCATGGGGTTGGCGCCTGCTGCCACGTTTTTCAGCCCGGTGGCGATGATCGACTGGGCCAGTACAGTGGCCGTGGTGGTGCCGTCACCTGCCACATCGGCAGTTTTGCTTGCTACCTCTTTCACCATCTGGGCTCCCATGTTTTCAACGGGATCTTCCAGTTCTATTTCGCGTGCAACGGTTACCCCGTCCTTCGAAATGACGGGAGCACCGAATTTCTTGTCCATGATCACGTTGCGGCCCTTGGGCCCCAGGGTGACCTTAACTGCATTGGATAGTTTATCTACGCCTTTTTTCAGGTCGTTTCTTGCCTCCAGATTGAAGGTGATGTCTTTTGCCATGATAGTTTCTATTTTTAGTTGTGTTTGATAAATGGGGTGGTTTCCCGCCTGAATTATACGACGGCGTAAATGTCGGCCTCGCGCATGATCAGGTAATCCTTTCCGTCAAAGGTCAGCTCAGTGCCGGCATACTTTCCGTAGAGCACCTTGTCGCCTTCCTTCAGGGTTACTGGTGCGTCCTTGGTGCCCTCGCCAACGGCCACCACGGTGCCCATCTGGGGTTTTTCCTTGGCCGTGTCGGGAATGATGATACCTCCTGATGTTTTTTCCTCGGCGGGTGCCGGCTCAACCAATACGCGATCAGCCAGTGGTTTGATGTTTACTTTGGTCATGTTCTCTTCGTTTTATTTGTTAAACAATAATGTGCTTTGTTGCAGGGGTTGTTGCCAACCCAAAGGCCCAATATCACAATGTATGCCAAAGCCCGAAAAGGCACTTGCTACGGCCAATTTTGCATCTTTTGGACGGTGTTAAAAAAAAAGTGTCAGAATGGAATGACATTCTGACACCTGGATTTGATTGCCCGGGGTTTTTAATCCTCTCTGTCGGGAGGGACGGGCAACTCCTGGATGTCTTCGATTTCGCCGGGAACGATGGGGGCCGCAGGCCTTTCAAAATCCAGGGGAAGGGGCTCCGACGGAGGGATCAGTTCCTGGATCTCGCTCCGGTCGACGGTGGGTACATCGGCCATGCGGGGAATGACAAAGGTGGACGAAAGGGTCAGTACCAGCAAAACAATGGCCAGAGTCCAGGTGGCTTTTTCCAGAAAGTCGGTGGTTTTCCTGACTCCCATCACCTGGTTGCTTGAGGAAAAGTTCGATGCCAGCCCCCCGCCTTTGGCGTTTTGGACCAAAACGATCAGCACCAGCAGAATGCAGGTGATCAGGATTAACACAGATATCAATACATATGCTCCCATTGTTGTCTAGCTGCTTTTGTTTTTTTCGCCTTTTGCGGCACTTATTTTTTTTGCAAAGTACGTACTTTTTTCCGGGAAATTCAAACTTAATTTTTTATAGATGGCTACGGCCCTGTCCCTGTTCCCTTGTTTCAGCAGCAGATCGGCCAGGGTTTCGCTGACAATGTCGGGATGGTCTTCCAGGCTTTTGCCTCCCGGTTCGGCGCTCGAAACCTCTTCCTTTCGGGGCCGGATATGTGGTTGCTTGCTGATGAAGCGGTCGATGATCTCCTGCTGATTAAGGGTTTTGCTTCTTTTTTTTGCCAAGGGACGGTTTTTTTGAGCCAGAAAGGTGCGGAAGTGCTGCCTGTCGGGCGCAATGGCCAGGGCGATGTTCAACTGAGGTTTGCAGCCTGATGGATCGGCTGCCATCAGGGCCCTGGCATACAAAAATTGCGCCGGCTGGCAGTAGGGATATTGTTGTACCAGCTGACTCAGCAGTTTCATCTGGCTGTTGCCGTTTACCTCACCCCCAGCGATCATGTTTGAAAAAGCATCCCGCATGCCGTTCATTTTTTGACGGGTCCTGAGCTGTTTACCAGCTTACCAATGCCTGGTTGAATATATCCTGGGCCAGCTCCCGGGTGATCAATTCAATGGCCTCGGTTTCCACCTGTGCCAGGCTCAGGTTGCTGTCGTAATCGTAGAACCTCGAAAATGTCCGTTCGAATCCGGCCTCCAGGTCAAACTCGTTCTCAAAAATAACCCTTACCGTTATGGTCAGGCGGTTGAGGGCGGCCCTGTCATCGCCGGCGATGGCCCTTGGCTGGGTGTTGTAGCCGGTAATGGCACCCTCAAAGTGGAGGTGTCCGATCCCTTCGACCATGCGCAGGTTGGTTTCGCGAATGAATTTATCCTGCAGGGCTTCGGTGAAAAGCTGGCTGAGGGTGGGCTGCACCAGGGGGGCATCGTTGGGAAAGTAACTCACCGAAATGGTTTCTGCCTGGGGGGGGATGCTGGCCCCTGTGAAGGAATAGACGCCGCAGCCCGCAAGCGTGGCCATAAAAAGCCCCGTGATGGCAAGAACAAGAATACGGGTTAACCGGATGTGCTTCATTGTATGTTGGAAGTTTCAGCCGCCATTACCTGGAGGAAGAAAAAATAGAATGTTGAACTGTTGATCGCCCTTTTTATGTTGCCTTCCCGAAAATACCACATAAAAACGGTTTGCAAAGGTACAAAGAACTCCCGGATTATCATAGTCCGTATTCCTTGATCTTCCGGTAGAGCGTCCGTTCGGATATACCCAGTTCTCTGGCGGCCTTTTTGCGGCGACCGTGGTGTTTCTCCAGGGCCTTCCCGATCAGGCTCTTTTCCCTTTCCTGCAAGGAAAGGCTTTCTTCGAGGTATTCGGGCGAAGCGTCTTCGTAACTGTCGCCGGTGTCCGAATCGGATGAATCGGCCGGAAAGCCGATGTTGTTTTCGCGGTATATCTGCGGCAGGTCGCGGTCTCTTGTCAGTTGGTCGAGCAGTTGGGCGTTTTCTTCCTGAAAGCGCTGGGACACCTCCTCGCCCTGCAGCATGCGGGTGATCACTTTTTTCATGTCGGTGATGTCGCGCTTCATTTCAAACAGCAGTTTGTAGAGGATCTCCCTTTCGTTCATGCCCGAGGACAGGCTTGTGCTGTCGCTAAAGAGCACAGGAAGCGGGTTGTCGGGTTCGCGGGGGAGGTAGTTGTTGATAATGCCGGCATCGATGTACCGTTCGCTTTCAATGACAGAGATTTGTTCGGCCAGGTTTTTTAGTTGACGCACATTGCCCGACCAGCGGTGGTTCAGCAGGATCTCCCCTGCCTCCCGGCTCAGTTGCAAAGGGGGCATCCGGTATTTTTCGGCAAAGTCGGCTGAAAATTTCTTGAACAGCATGATGATGTCTTCCTTCCTCTCCCTGAGCGGGGGTACATGAATGGGCACGGTGTTCAGCCTGTAATAGAGGTCTTCGCGGAACCTCCCGTCAGCAACGGCCTTCTGCAGGTCGATATTGGTGGCGGCCACCACCCTTACGTCGGTTTTAAGCACCCGCGAAGCCCCTACTTTGATGAATTCGCCGCTTTCCAGTATGCGCAGCAGCCTGACCTGTGTCAGAGTGGGCAACTCAGCCACCTCATCCAGAAAAATGGTGCCTCCGTTGACTTCTTCGAAATAGCCCTTGCGGGCATCGTGGGCTCCGGTAAAAGAGCCTTTTTCGTGTCCGAAAAGTTCAGAATCGATGGTGCCCTCGGGGATGGCCCCGCAGTTGACCGCAATGTAGGGACCGTGCTTGCGGGCGCTCAGGTGGTGGATGATCTTGGGAAACACTTCCTTTCCGGTACCGCTCTCTCCGCTGATCAGCACGGTGATGTCGGTGGGGGCCACCTGACGGGCTACATCGATGGCCCTGTCGAGCCGGGGAGAGTGTCCGATAATGCCAAAGCGCTGCTTAACGGATTGGATTTCCATAATAAGATGCCATTTCGTCAGTTGTTGCCTGCAAAGTTACTGATTTCTTCCCGAATTGCCTTTGCCCTGTATCGACTCACCAACATTTACTACCTTTGCCACTGTTTACAAACAGCCCACAGGCAGAATCAGCCAACAACATGGATCACAGCAAGAAAGCATTTGCCCGACATACTGTCACGGCGGCCCTCCCATATGCCAACGGACCGATACATATCGGCCATCTGGCCGGTGTGTATATCCCGGCCGATATTTATGTGCGCTACCTCCGGATGAAGGGTGAGGATGTGGTATTCATTTGTGGGAGCGACGAGCATGGCGTGCCGATCACCATCAAGGCGCGGCAGGAAAACGTACACCCCCAGGTAGTTGTCGACAAATACCATCACCAGATCAGGGACTCATTTGCCCGCTTCGGGATCTCCTTCGATGTCTATAGCCGCACCTCCGCAAAAATCCACCACGAAACCGCTTCGGCATTTTTCAAAACCCTTTACGACAAGGGGGTTTTCATCGAGAAAGACACGGCACAGCATTACGATGAGGAGAGTGGCCAGTTTCTGGCCGACCGTTACATTACCGGCCTCTGTCCGCACTGCAGTTACGAGAAGGCCTACGGCGACCAGTGCGAAAACTGCGGCACTTCGCTTAGCCCCGATGAGTTGATCAATCCGCGTTCGGTACTCAGCGGCAACAAACCGGTGATGAAAAACACACGACACTGGTATCTGCCTCTCGACCGCTATGAGCCCATGTTGCGGCAATGGATTCTGGAATCGCACCGCCACGACTGGAAACCCAACGTATACGGGCAATGCAAATCGTGGATCGAACAGGGGCTGCAGCCCAGGGCGGTGACCCGCGATCTGGACTGGGGGGTGAAGCTTCCCCTCGAAGGCACCGAAGGCAAGGTGCTGTACGTATGGTTCGATGCACCCATCGGGTATGTTTCGGCCACCAGGGAGTGGGCCCTGTCGGCCGGAGAAGACTGGGAAAAATACTGGAAATCGGACGACACCAAATTGGTGCATTTTATCGGGAAGGACAATATCGTGTTCCACTGCATCATCTTTCCGGCCATGCTCAAGGCAGAAGGCTCTTACATACTGCCCGAGAATGTCCCGGCCAATGAATTCTTGAACCTGGAGGGCGACAAGATTTCCACTTCGCGCAACTGGGCCGTATGGCTGCATGAATACCTGGATGAATTTGCAGGGAAGCAGGATGTTTTGCGCTATGTTCTGTGTTCGGCGGCCCCTGAAACCAAAGACAACGACTTTACCTGGAAAGATTTCCAGGCGCGCAACAACAATGAGCTCCTGGCCGTCCTGGGCAATTTTGTCAACCGCACCCTGGTGCTGACCCATAAGTATTTTGATGGGGCCGTGCCCGGTGCCGGCCACTACGGCCCCGAAGACGAAAAAGCCCTCGAGGGGATGCAGGCTTTCCCGGACAGCATTGGTCACAGCCTGGACCATTACCGCTTCAGGGAGGCCCTTTCGGGTCTGATGAACCTGGCCCGGCTGGGCAACCGTTACCTCACCGAAGCCGAGCCCTGGAAGGTTTACAAGACCGATCCCCAACGGGTGGAGACCACCCTGAACATCTGCCTGCAGATATGTGCCAGGTTGGCGGTGTTGTCGGCTCCCTTCCTCACCTTTACTTCCGACAAACTGCTGAAAATGCTCAACATGAGTCCCATGGGTTGGGAAGATGCCGCAAAGCCGGTGTTGCTGGTTGCCGGACATCAAACGGGCAGGCCCGAGCTGCTGTTCGAACGCATTGAAGACAGCCAGATAGAGGCTCAGGTCGACAAGCTGCTGAAGACCAGGGAAACCAACCGGGAGTCGGCTCCGCAGCCTGCCCCCCTGAAGGAGAACATTGCCTTCGACGATTTTGCCAGGATGGACATCCGCCTGGGTACCATTGTGTCGGCCGACAAGGTGGCAAAGACCAGAAAGCTGCTCAGGCTCACGGTAGACACCGGAGTGGACAGGCGAACAGTGGTTTCGGGGATTGCCGGGCATTACAACCCTGACGAATTAAAGGGCAGGCAGGTGGTCATCCTGGCCAATCTGGAGCCAAGGACAATACGGGGCATCGAGTCGCACGGCATGTTGTTGATGGCCGAAGACAGTGATGGCAGGCTGGCCTTTTTGTCGCCCGACAAGCCCCTGGACAACGGAAGCCTTATTGGCTAGTATAAATAGCCCTTTTAGTCTAAAAATGCTCCTTTATAATGAGGGATCATGGCATTTTGTTTAAAAAAAATCGCGAAATCTCCTTATCTTTGCACCCGGGTACCCGGAAACCGGAAAGCAAACCAGGCCCCGTAGTTCAACGGATAGAATAGAAGTTTCCTAAACTTTAGATACAGGTTCGATTCCTGTCGGGGCTACAGATCATTTAAAACAGCCTGCATTTTCGGGCACATTGCAGGGCCCGGTCCCTGCAGCCGGAAACAGGCTATTATGAAGCAGTCATGAACAGAAAAGAAGACAGGCCCAGCAAGATCTCCTACGAACGCCACCTGAACCAGATGGGGATTCCCGAAGATCAGAAGAAGTCGAAAGGTGGAAGGATCCCGGATTACGTGAAGTACGGAACCTGGTTGAGGGTCAATGACCCCGGCCACTTCGAAGAGACCTACCAGGCCTGGAAAGCCAAGGTGCGCGCCCAGGAAGCCAGGCAGTAGAACGGCCCGAACCTGCCGTTCGCCGGTCAGCTGGCCTGGCCCCGGTCCCATTCCGCTCTTTTCTCCGGATGGACGGACATCCCATTGTTTTCCCATTCATTTTGCTTACAGTGCTTTTTTCTTTACGGCCGGCCCCTTTTGCCTGGCCGGGAAGATATTTCATGTACATTTGTCTGGGATAAACCTGACGGAGTGAATCCACTGAAGCGCCTTGCGGGGCAAACCGCTGTTTATGGATTGAGCAGCATCCTTGGGCGGGTGATCAACTTTCTGCTTGTCCCCCTGTATACCCGGGTATTCATTCCGGGCGAATATGGGGTGGTCACCGAAATGTACACCTATGTGGCCTTCCTGCTCATTGTGCTCACCTATGGGATGGAGACGGCCTTTTTTCGCTTTTCTGAGACCCAAAAGGGGGAGCGCGAATCGGTGTTTGGCACCTCCCTGCTTTCGGTGCTTGTCACGTCACTGCTGTTTATCTTTCTTGTGGTGGTCTTCCGACAGCCCCTGGCACAGGCTATGCGCTATCCCGACAACGTGGAATACATCGTGTTGCTGGGGCTTATCGTTGGCCTGGATGCCCTGATTGCCATCCCCTTTGCCCGGCTGAGGGCCGATAACAGACCGATGCGCTTTGTCCTGATCAAGCTTGCAGGGATCGGGATCAACGTGGTGCTGGTACTGTTCTTTTTGCTGCTGTGCCCCTGGCTGGTCCACAGCGGCCCCGCCAGGCTGCTTCCCTTTGTAAACCTTGTTTATGACCCTGGCATCGGTGTGGGCTATGTCTTTATCGCCAACCTGGTGGCAACCGCTGTGGCGTTGTTGCTGCTGATGCCTGTTATGACGAGTGCCCGGCCTGTGTTTGATGCGGCGCTCTGGAGGCGGATGCTTCGCTATGCCCTGCCCCTGCTGGTTGCCGGCCTGGCTGGATGGGCCAATGAGGCCCTGGACAAATTGCTGCTGAAGTATCTGTTGCCCCAGGGCATTGCCATGTCGCAACTGGGTATTTACGGAGCCGTGTACAAGCTGTCGATCATGATGACCATCTTTGTGCAGGCCTTTCGTTTTGCAGCTGAGCCTTTCTACTTCTCACAAGCCGGAGGTGGGCATGCACGGCATCTCTATGCCAGGGTAATGAAGCTGTTTGTGTTTGCCTGCCTGCTGATCTTTTTGGGCATCATGCTGTTTATCGACGTCGTTAGGCATTTTATCGGTGCTGATTACCACGAGGGGCTTGCCGTGGTGCCCATACTGCTGCTGGCCAATATGTTTCTGGGTATTTATTTCAACCTTTCCATCTGGTACAAGCTTACCGGGCAAACCTTGTACGGTGCCTGGTTCGCGGTGGCCGGCGCCCTGATCACCATTGCGCTCAATATTTGGTGGATCCCCCTGATGGGATACCACGGATCGGCCTGGGCCACCCTGGTCTGCTATGCTTCACTGGCTATCCTGTCCTGGGGTTTTGGCCGGAGGCATTTTCCGGTTCCCTACCAAACGGGACGCATCCTGTCGATGATCGCCCTGGCCGTTCTGATTTACCTGCTCACCTATATTACTTCCCGGCTGTCGCCCCCCCTGATGTATTCGCTGCATGTGGTTTTGCTCGCAGGCTTTGGTTACCTGGCCACCCTGGCCGATCCGGAGTTGCGTTCAGACATGGGTGAGTTCAGGTAGTTGCGCTCTGGGCACCCCCCCGGTATGCCCAAAAATCCGTATATTTGTATTGGGATGCGCCCCCCCCCACCTTCTGGCACGATGTCGTTTTCTCAATAAGGCAACCAGACACTAAAAGGAAAACTTTCAGCAATATGCAAACCAATATCAAACAGAATCCTGACGTAGCAACCATCTCCCCTCATGCAGAAAAAACCCTGAAGCAATTTCTGAAGGAAAATCCTGCTGTAAAGCAACTGATCGATGCTTCGGCCAGCCAGGGACAGGTGTCCGTGGGGTTGCGCAAAATGGCCATGGATTACCTGGAGGCCAACCCCCACGCCCTGAGCTTTTACCGCTTTGAATCACAGGGCAGGGAGGCCATGGAAAAACTCAGCTGGCAGGATGTTGCTGCCATCCGCATTATGGACTACCTCGACCATGCCGGCCGCACCTACAAGGATCTGAACAAAAGAGGGCAGGAGGTAGGCAGCGATCCGTTCAACATGCTCTACCTGGCTGCCCGTTATCGCCGCGGAGGGGCAAGGGCCAGTTTTTTTACCGACATGATCCATCTTTTCAGGCAGTTCAGGGGGGCTTCGGTGCGTCAGATCCCTATACGCGAAAAGGTATTGGAATGGATGGGACAGCATCCTTCGGGCCTCGACCCCTAGGTCATGGAAATACGCCGGAAGAATAAAGACCGTATCATCGGAGTGCTGGTGGGCAAAATAGAAACAAAGGAAGTAAAGAGCAAGCGATTTGTCTTTCCCGAAGGCATTTCCCGGGAGGAGAAAACCAACATGGTGGAGCAATGGTGGGACGATTACCTGTTTCATCTGCGATTTGCCGTGCGGGACCCCGACACCCTGAATGAGCTGCTCGGGAATTCGCTCGACCAAAACACCATGTCCATTTTGTACAAGGCAAAAAAACAAGGCATTCCCTTTTTCGTAAATCCTTATTACCTGTCGCTGCTCAATGTGGATGTGCCCGAAGAGCTGGCAGACAAGGACCTGGCCATCCGGTACTACGTGATCTATTCGAAGCAGCTGGTCGACGAATTCGGTCATATTGTCGCCTGGGAAAAGGAAGACATTGTAGAACCCGGAAAACCCAATGCCGCCGGTTGGATACTGCCCACCCGCCACAATGTGCACCGGCGGTATCCGGAGGTCGGCATCATGATCCCCGACACCATGGGTCGTGCCTGTGCCGGGCTCTGCGCCTCCTGTCAGCGGATGTACGATTTCCAGCGGGGCAACCTGAACTTCAACCTTGACAAACTCAGGCCCGACGAGCGTTGGGATGCCAAGCTGGCACTCATTATGAAATACTGGGAAGAAGACACCATGTTGCGCGACATCCTGATCACCGGTGGCGATGCGCTGATGAGTGCCGACAAATCGATCGAAAAGATACTGGATGCGGTATACGATATGGCGGAACGAAAGAGAAATAAAAACCGGGAACTGCCCGACGATCAGAAAGTTGCCGAGATCCTGCGGGTGCGGTTGGGTACCCGCTTGCCGGCGTACCTGCCCCAGCGGATCACTGAGAACCTGGCCGGGATACTGGCCCGCTTCAAGGAAAAGGCATCCAGGATCGGGATCAGGCAGTTTGTGGTACAGACGCATTTTCAGTCGCCCATGGAAGTGACCCCTGATGCCAGGCTGGGTATTTCAAGACTCGCAGCCGCCGGCTGGACGGTGACCAACCAACTTGTTTTTACGGCGGCAGCCTCCCGCCGCGGCCATACTGCAAAACTGCGGAAGGTATTGAACGATGTGGGGGTGTTGCCCTATTATACCTTTTCGGTGAAAGGCTATATGGAAAACACCTTCAAATTTGCCACCAACGCAAGGGCTGCCCAGGAGCAGATGGAGGAAAAGGTCCTGGGCCATATCCCGTCGGATTTCCGGAGAAGGATACGCGGTTTCCCGGAGGAAGCCGAGCAGATGGTTGAAAACATAAACCAGCTCCGCCAGGTGGCCGGCATTCCCTTTCTGGCCACTGACCGCAATGTGCTGAATCTGCCCGGGGTGGGTAAGAGCATGACGTACCGGGTGATCGGCATCACCCGAAATGGAAGGCGGATACTGGAATTTGACCACGACCACACCAGGAGCCACAGCCCCATTATCGAAAAGATCGGGAAGTTCGTGATCATCGAGTCGAAATCCATTGCTGCCTACCTGGATCAACTCGAAGATATGGGGGAAAATAAAAAAGCCTACGAAAGTATCTGGGGCTATTCCATAGGCGAAACCGAGCCCCGGATGTCGATTTACGAATACCCTGAATTCGATTACCAGCTTACCTCGCAGATCTCCAATTTCGAAGCATAAAAGGCCCCGGGGGCAAGCCGTTTGCATAACCCAAAAAACCAACGGGGTTTTTTGGGTTTTTTGTATCTTTGTGGTCAGCAACAAAACCCCTGCCTGGCTGTTAATGAGTTTTTTTGCCAAAGAGCCAAAATCCCTTTATCAGTGTAAATTCCGGCACAACATTTGTTATAATTGGTTTTTTAGAAAAACCAGGAAAACCTTCAGGGTTTTCTGAGAATAACTCAACCAATGGACATAAAAGACCTTATTACAGCGCGGGCATCAGAACTTTTTTCAAAAAACGGGATCCGCGGGGTGACCATGAACGATGTTTCTGAAACAGCCGGCATCAGCAAGCGCACCCTTTATGAGCATTTTTCGAACAAGGAGGCCCTGCTGACCAGCTGCCTAAGGTATGAGCATTCCCGCAGCCTCGAACTCAGGACCAGCATCGAAGAGGAGGCCCGCAACATCATCGACATCATCCACCGTCATTTTCGCCACGCTGTGATCCTCATACAGGAAATGCATCCGGGGTATTTAACCGAGCTGCAAAAACTGCATCCGGAGGTGTGGAAAAAGGAGGTCGAACCCCTGCTGCACGAAAGGGATCTGTATGTGGTAGAGTTGGTTAAAAGGGGAATTGACCAGGGGGTGTTCCGGAAAAATACCGACCCCCACATCGTGGCCAAGCTGCTGCATGCGCAGGTAGACCTGCTTGCCGACACCCGGGTATTTCCCCTTGATCGCTTTTTAAGGGCCGATGTGTTCCGGCACATTATCATGGTGTTTGTCAGGGGCATCGCGACCAGCCGCGGATTGCAGGAAATTGATGCATTGTTTTCAGACCAGGAGAAAGAATAAGGCCCCCAGGGCATTCCGGACAATTTAAAATTATGATCTTATGCAACTCATCAAAACAACCTCCGCATCCTGTCCAATGAGGCTGGCTGTGGCGTTCACCTTGTTCTTTATGCCGCTTACCCTCTGGGGCGGGCCACAACAAAATCAGCCCGACACCCTATCCCTCGACCTGGACGCCGCCATGGCCATCGCCAGAGAATACAATCCTACCTTGAGGGTTGCCAGGCTCGATTTGGAGAGTGCTGAAACAGGCCTCAGGGATGCCTGGGGCAACTTCATGCCGTCGCTGAATGCCAGCGGGAGTTACAATCGTAACATCAAACGCCCCATCATTTTCCTGCCCGAAGACAGCCCCTTTGGAAACGGTTTCCTGGAGATCGGATCGGATAACAGCTTCATGGGCGGGCTTTCGGCCAGCGTCCCATTGGTGAATCTCAGGCTGAATCATTCATTGCGTGCTGCCCGTATTGAACAGCGACTGGCCGGGGAGCAGTTCAGGGGAAGCCGGCTTGAACTGGATTACAATGTACAGATGGCCTTTTTCGACGTGTTGCTGGCCAGGGAGTCCATGGAGGTGATGCGGATCAGCCACCGCAATGCCTCCGAAAACCTGGAACGGACCAGGAAGATGTACGAACAGGGCGTAGTGGCCGAATACGATCTGATCCGTGCCCAGGTGCAAACCGAGAATTTGCGCCCCAATGTTTTGCAGGCGGAGAATATGTATGAAGTGGCCCTCAATTACCTGAAGGCCCTGATCGGGATCGAGCTTACCCGCGGCCTGGTGGTCAGGGGCGATATGTCGGAGATGGCCATGGACCGCCTTTCCGGTTTCATTCCCGGAAAAGCCGACAGGAGCCTGCGGCGCAATACCGAAATCCTGCAGATGGAACTGCAACTTGGCCTGATCCGGCAGCAGGCCGGTATGGCAAAGGCTGGCGGACTGCCCACCCTCGACCTGGCCGGCAACTACCAGTATCAGGCCGAGGCCAATCATTTTCGTTTCAGCGATTACCAATGGGTGGAGACCTTTTCGGCGGGGCTGCGGCTGTCAATCCCCCTGTTTAACGGATTTGCCGTGCGAAACCAGACCCGTCAGCTAGACATCCTGGCCGAGCAGATCAGGCTTCAGCGCGACTACCTGGAAGACAATCTCGACATCCAACTCGACAACATTCTCAAATCGCTGATGGTGGCCATGGAAAAGACCACCCATGCCCGCAGCAATGTACGCATGGCCGAACGGGGGTTCGATATTGCAAAAACCCGCTACGAAACCGGACAGGCAACCCTGATGGAACTCAACGACAGCGAGGTGGCCCTTACCCAGGCAAGGTTCAACCTCCTGCAGGCCGAATACGAAATATTGCAGGCCAGGGCCGAATACGAGAAATTTATTGGAGAAAAAAATGAGCTATAAACCAGGCATGGAAAAATCAGAAATCATGAAAAATTGGATAAACCCCCCAAAATTGTTGTGCCTTGGCGCCCTGCTGATCGCGGGAAGCTGCCAGGTGGTTACCGAAGAAGAGAGGGAGGAAAGGGAAAGGGTGCTGGTCGAACTGACCACCACCGAAACCACCATACTGGATAGGGAGATACGCACTACCGGCCAGATAAGGCCTTATGAGGAAGCTTTTATCGGGGCAGCCGGCCCCCAGCGGATCGAACAGATTTTTGTGGATGTGGGTGACCGGGTGGAAAAAGATCAGCTTCTGGTACAAATGGACCGCACCCAGTTGTTCCAGGCCCGGGTGCAGCTCGACAACCTCAGGGAGGATCTGCGGCGGCTCGACACCCTGGTGGCTGTGGGTGCAGCCACGCGGCAGCAACTCGACCAGCTGAAAACCCAGTACGAGGTGGCCAGAAGCAATGTGGAGAATCTTGAAGAAAACACCCGCATACGGGCCAATATCCCCGGCATCATTACCGGAAGGTATTTCAGCGACGGGGAGATATTCACCATGTCGCCCACCACACCGGAAGGCCGCATTGCCATAGTCGCCCTCCAGCAGATACAGCCCGTAAAGCTCAGCATGGGGGTGTCGGAGGGTCACTTTCCCGAAGTACAGATCGGCCAGGAAGCCCTGCTGACAGCCGACATCTATCCCGGCCGGGAGTTCCGGGGTCGTTTGCACAAGCTGTATCCGACCATCGACAGGACTTCGGGCACCTTTGGGGTCGATATCCTGATTGAGAACAACGACCTGGCCCTTCGCCCGGGCATGTTCGGAAGGGTAAGCCTGCGGGTGGGAGAAACCGAGGGCTTGCTGGTGCCGGCCCTTGCTGTACTCAAGCAAGCCGGGTCGGACGAACGTTTTGTGTTTGTGGTCGAAAACAGCATCGCCCACCGGCGGGCAGTGCGCCTCGGGCGGACTTTCGACGACAGGGTGGAGATAATCTCCGGCCTGGAGGCCGGAGAGGAGCTGGTGACTAAAGGACAACACAACCTGATGGATCAATCAGAAGTGGAAGTAGTCAACAACCAGCGGTAAGCAGAAACAAACAGCACACAAAACCCGGACAGCAATGAATATTTATCGTTCAGCAGTACAACGGCCCGTCACCACCCTGATGGTGTTTGTAGCCCTTCTGGGCATCGGCGGTTACAGCCTGCAGCAACTTCCTGTAGACCTTTACCCCGAGATCGAGCCGCCCGTCATCAGTGTGTTCACCATTTACTCGGGAGCCAGTGCCGCCGACATCGAGACCACGGTAACCCGGCCGCTCGAAGACAACCTGAGTACCATTTCCGACCTGAAAGACATCACGTCGGTATCCCGCGACGACGTATCATCCATCATGCTCGAATTTGAGTTCGGAACCAACCTCGACGAAGCCACCAACGAGATCCGGGATGTTATTGACCGCATCATCCGGTTTTTGCCCGACGACATAGAGAGGCCCTCCATTTTCAAGTTCACCACGGCCATGATCCCGGTGATGGTGATGGCCGCCACGGCCGACGAAAGCTATCCGGCCCTGGCAAAGATCATCGACGAGAACGTGGTGAATCCCCTGAGCCGCATCGAGGGCGTGGGGGCTGTGATCATGATGGGGGAGCCAGTCCGTGAGGTCCAAATCAATGTCGATCCCGGACAGCTCGATGCCTACAATATGACGGTGGAACAGATCGGGGGGGTGCTGGCATCTGAGAACATCAACCGGCCTGCAGGTAATATAAAAACGGGGCAGATGGACTATCCCCTGCGTTTTGTGGGAGAGTTTGAAGAGAGCCGCTTCATGAAAGACCTGGTGGTCGGTGTGTTTGACGGAAGCCCCGTATATCTTGGGGATGTGGCCGAAATCAGGGACACCCTCCGGGAACAGACGGTGGATGAGCGCCTGAACCAGCGCCAGAGCCTGCGAATGATGGTGCAGCGCCAATCGGGCGCCAATACCGTCGAAATTGCCAATGCCATCAACGAGCACCTGCCCGAAATCCGTGCAAACCTGCCTCCCGACGTGGAACTGCTGACCATTGTCGACCTGTCGGAGTTCATCACCGATGCCATCAGCAACCTGGTCAACATCCTGTATTTTGCCGCCATCTTTGTGACCATTGTGGTGCTCTTTTTCATTGGCAGGTGGCGGGCTACCTTCATCATCATCCTGACGATACCGGTATCGCTGGTAGCGGCCTTTGTTTACCTCTATTTTTCGGGCAACAGCCTGAACCTGATCTCACTTTCGAGCCTGACCATCGCCATGGGCATGGTGGTAGACGATGCCATCGTGGTGCTCGAAAACATCACCAAACACACCGAAAGGGGGAGCATGCCCCGGGAGTCTGCCATTTACGGTACCAACGAGGTGGGGCTGGCCGTGGTGGCCTCCACCCTGACGGTGCTGGCGGTATTTTTGCCCCTGACCATGATCACCGGCCTGATGGGCTTGTTTTTTCGGCAGCTGGGGTTTATCGTGGCCATTACTGTATCGGTCTCAACCCTGGCGGCCCTTTCCCTCACCCCCATGCTCGCATCCAAACTGATGCTGCCGGGCGCCCGGCAGAGTGCCGGAATGGGACCCAGGGTAACGGCATTTCTTGTGAACACTTTGGATAAACTCGACAACGGCTACGAAGGCCTTATAAAATGGGCGATCGGGAAAAAAGCCCTCATAGTGGTGGCCTCGGTATTGATCTTCGCCGGCAGCTTTTTATTGCTGCCCCGCATCGGCACCACCTTCATGCCCGAGTCTGATCAGAACAGGATAGATATCGACATCGAACTCCCCATCGGGCTGCGACTGGAAGAGACCGTCAAAACGGCCCGGGCCATCGAAGAGATCATCGAAACCGGTTATCCCGAAGTAGACCTCTACAGCGTAAGCGCAGGTTCCGATCCGGAAGGCGGCTTTTTTATTGGCAACGGAGGCAGCCACACCATCGACGTAATCATGCGCCTGGTGCCCCAGAGAGAGCGGGAGCGCTCGGTATGGGAGATTGCCGAATCGCTTCGTTACGACCTGCTGCAGTTTCCCGAGATCGTCGATTATTCGGTTTCTACTGAAGGGGGTGCCGGTATGGGAATGGGCGACCCGGTAGAGGTGGAGATCTATGGCGACGATTTCGATGCCACCAACCGGGTGGCCAACGAGCTGGCCCGGCGCATGGAAGGCATTGCCGGGGTGAGGGATATCGGGATCAGCCGGGGCCGGGAGCGCCCCGAGCTCCAGATCATACCCGACCGCGAAAAAATGGCCGCTTTCGGGCTTAATTCCAATACGGTATCCAATGCCATCCGCAATCGCGTGGCTGGCATGACGGCCACCCTGTACCGGGAGGCTGGCGAAGAATACGATGTGGTGGTGCGCCACCGGGAAGAATTCCGCAACAGTATCGAGCATATCGAGAACATCTCAGTGCGCACACCCATGGGCCAAATGGTCAGGGTGCGGGAGTTTGCCAGGGTAGAAGAGTTTTTCTCCCCCCCGAACATCGAGCGCAAAAACCGCATCCGCTACCTGACCGTATCCTGCGGATTGCACCAGCGCTCACTGGGTGAGGTAACAGCCGACATTCAGGCCGAACTCGAACAGATGGACCTGCCCGAAGGGGTGGAAGTGGAATTCGGCGGGCAGATACAGGATCAGCAGGAGGCGTTTGCAGACCTCGGATTGCTGCTGATCCTGAGCATTTTCCTGGTATACGTGGTCATGGCCGCCCAGTTTGAGTCGTTCCGCATGCCCTTTATCATCATGATGGCCGTTCCCTTTGCCTTTTCGGGGGTGATGATCGCCCTCTTTTTGAGCGGGACCGAACTCTCGGTGATCTCATTGATCGGGGGCATCATCCTGGTGGGCATTGTGGTCAAGAACTCCATAGTGCTGGTCGATTTCACCAACCTGATGGTTGCCCGGGGAATGACCGTGGTCAAGGCGGTGGTTACTGCCGGAAGGTCCCGCCTGCGGCCGGTACTGATGACCACCCTCACCACTTTGCTGGCCATGATCCCCATGGTGCTTGCCACGGGCGAAGGATCCGAAATATGGGCCCCGATGGCCATTGCCGTGATCGGAGGACTGTCGTTCTCCACCCTGGTGACCCTGGTCTTTGTGCCGGTGATGTACGTATTGTTTGGGGTGCGGAAAGGGAGGAAAAAGTGAGTAGGTAGTAGGTAGTAGGTAGTAGGTAGTAGGTAGTAGGTAGTAGGTAGTAGGTAGTAGGTAGTAGGTAGTAGGTAGTAGGTAGTAGGTAGTAGGTAGTAGGTAGTAGGTAGTAGGTAG
>PWJC01000029.1 GCA_003560165.1 Bacteroidales bacterium | reverse complement strand
TGTTGCCAGGGCAACCCATCGGGCTTCACTGCACCAATTGCAGGGGCCGTTGTGGTGCATTTAACTCCTTCGCCCTGACAGATTTTTCTGGTTTTGACATATCTTTGTCTGGCTTATTCTTACATTTCTTCATCAGGATGCGAAAATTATATTTTTTATGGAGATCAATAAAAACATTGCCATCAGCGAGACCGGCTTCGTGTTTGACCCTTCGACCGGAGATTCCTTTATGCTAAATCCCATCGGGCTGGAAATTATCCGGTTAATCAGGGAGGGGAAAACGCAGGAGGAGATTGCCGCCCTGATTACCGAAAAGTATGACGTGGAAGAAAGTGCCTTTGAGCGGTATTTTTACGACTTCGTCTCCATGCTGAAACACCATCAAATAATTCAGGAACATGAAAAGGACTAAGATTACGGTAGCTGTTTCGGGCCTGAACAATATGGATAGTCCCGGACCAGGTATTCCGGTGATCCGGGGCATTCGCGAGTCGAATGTGTTTGATGCACGGATTGTCGGACTAGCCTACGAGAACCTTGAACCGGGTGCCTATATGCATGAGCTGGTCGACAAGACCTATAGGGTGCCTTATCCCGGCGAAGGCAGTGAGCAATTGCTGGAGAGAATACGGTATATCAACAACAAAGAGCAGATCAACGTGCTGATCCCGAATTTCGATTCCGAGCTTTTTGCTTTTGTTAAGGCCGCAGACATCCTCAGGTCGATCGGAATCGAAACCTTCCTTCCCACCCTCAGCCAGTTGGACGAAAGGCATAAGGCCAACCTTCCTGCATTTGGCAAAAAGTACGGCCTGATGGTTCCTTTCAGCAAAAACATCACCGATGCCTCAGAAATAGAAAAACTGAAGGACGATTTTGACTATCCCCTGGTTGTTAAGGGGAAGTTTTATGATGCATACATCGCCAATAATAAAGAGCAGGCCAGCATGTATTTTAACCGGATTAGCGCCAAATGGGGGCTACCCGTGGTGATACAGGAGTTTATTCAGGGCACCGAGGTCAATGTAGTGGCCCTGGGCGACGGAAAAGGTAATACCGTTGGTGCTGTACCCATGCGCAAGCAATACATTACCGACAAGGGAAAGGCATGGGGGGGCATTACCCTTAATGATCACACCTTGATGGAACTCACCCACCAGCTCATTCGAAAGACCGAATGGAGGGGGGGGATGGAGCTGGAAATCATCCGGACAGCGGACAAGAAGCTGTACATGATCGAAATTAACCCACGATTGCCAGCCTGGGTTTACCTGGCTGTGGGAGCGGGACAAAACCTGCCCGAGGCACTGCTGAAACTGGCCCTGAACATGCCAGTGGCACCGTTCACAGAATATGCTGTGGGAAAGCTTTTTATTCGGTATTCGTATGACATGATCCGCGACTTGCCGGCATTTGAGAAATTGTCGACCCAGGGGGAACTGTGAAAAAAATAAATTGTTTACACGCTGATAGAAACGCAAAATATGGAAAAGCTACCTTTTGAACGACCACTAATCCAGAAGATCAATGCCGGAATGCCCTCAAAATCAGGGATACAGGCCAAACCTGCCCCCATTACCCATATAGAAAACGTTCCGGTAGTCTCTCTTCTGAAAGAATTCGGATCTCCGCTTTTTGTCCTTTCGGAGGCCTCCATGCGGAAAACCTTTAAAGAGGCTTACCGGGCCTTTTCTTCACGCTATCCTAGGGTAAACTTCGCTTGGTCATACAAGACCAATTACCTGAACGCCGTATGCAATGTATTCCACCAAGAAGGATCATGGGCCGAAGTGGTTTCCGGATTTGAATACGACAAAGCCCTCGCCCTGGGGGTGAAGGGCGAACACATCATCTTTAACGGCCCCCATAAATCCCGGGAAGAACTCACAAAAGCCACCACCAACGGGTCCCTCATCCATATTGATCATTTCGATGAACTTTACGAGCTCATTACGCTGGCCGAAACACTGGAACAAAGGCCGCAGGTGGCCATCCGGGTGAATATGGACACAGGGATCTACCCGCTTTGGGACCGCTTTGGTTTTAACTATGAAAACGGGGAGGCATGGGACGCATTGAACCGCATCCTGGTGAATGGGAAAATGGACCTTGTGGGGCTCCATACCCATATCGGGACCTATATCATGACGCAGGACGCTTACCATATGGCCGCCACGAAACTGGCCTCTCTGACCACTGAACTGATGCGAAAGCACAAGCACCGCATTCGGTATATCGATATGGGCGGCGGTTTCGCGTCAAAGAACACCCTAAAGGGGGCTTTCTACCCTGGCAGCGATACCGCACCAAGCTTTGATGACTTCGCCGAGGCCATCACCTCTGCCCTGATGAAATCAGAGATCAGCCCCGATAACCTGCCCCTGCTCATCCTGGAAACTGGACGCGCGCTGATTGACGATGCCGGCTTCCTGTTGGGAACCGTTGTGGCCAATAAACGCCTGGCAGACGGCCGGAGGGCGACCATCCTGGATGCCGGGGTAAACCTACTGTTTACCTCATTCTGGTACGAACACGACATCAGGCCGGCACTGAGCGTATCGGATCAGACCGAAGATGCCACCCTTTACGGCCCTTTATGTATGAATATTGATGTGCTCAGGGGCAATGTACTTTTCCCACTGCTCAAAAAGGGCGATCCCTATGTAATCAAACGGGTCGGAGCTTATAACAACACCCAATGGCTGCAGTTTATTACCCTCAGGCCTAATGTGGTCATGATCGATACAAAAGGAAAACCCCACATTATTCGAAATGCAGAAACACTCGACAGCCTGAACCGGCACGAGCAGATCCCCGGTCACCTGGAGGATTTCGACCAGGTGTAACGCACAAACAAAATACAATCGGACATGCCGCTTAAGGAGACACTTCGCTGGTACCTGAAAAGCATCCTGAACAGTTATTCCCAGGTTTTCTTTTCCGACAACCGGGCTTTTGCGGTCATCCTGCTGGTGATCACCTTTGTTGATTTTTATACAGGACTATTCGGTTTGGTTGCCGTGCTTGTAACAACGGCCATGGCCCATTGGATCGGGTTCGAAAAATTCCGCATAAGCCAGGGTTACTACGGATTCAACTCCCTGCTGGTTGGCCTTGGAATGGGGATCTATTTTGAACCCGGACTGCTCCTGATTCTGATGGTCGTTCTGGCCGGGGTGTTCACGCTTTTCTTGTCCGTGTCTCTGGAAGGGGTCATCGGCAAATACGAGCTTCCACACTTAAGCCTGCCGTTTGTCTTCTCATTATGGGCCATCATGCTCGCTTCGAGAGAGTTTCATGCACTTGGACTGAACGAACGGGGCATTTATACGTTTAACGACCTATATCTGCTGGGGGGTCCCTCCCTGGTCAGCTTGTATGAGTGGTGGCTACAACTTCCCATCCCGCCTTCTCTCCGGACCTATTTCCTGTCGCTGGGGGCCATTTTCTTTCAGTTTAATATACTGACGGGGATGTTGGTGGCCGCCGGACTGCTCATTTATTCGCGCATCGCTTTTACGCTCTCCCTGCTCGGTTTTTTTACGGCTTACCTGTTTTACACACTGATCGGGGCCACCCTGACCGAGGTGAGCTACAGTTATATCGGGTTCAATTACATTCTGTCGGCTATCGCCATCGGAGGGTATTTCATTATCCCAAACCGCAGTTCTTACCTGTGGGTCGTGCTGTTGATTCCCCTTGTCGCCATACTGACAATCAGCCTGAGCGGCATCATGAGTGTTTACCAGCTTCCCATATACTCCCTTCCGTTCAACATCATGGCGCTGCTGTTCCTGTATGTTCTGAAATTCAGGATGCATAACCGCACCCACCTGAACACCCTCTTTGTCCAGCAAAACGCCCCGGAGAAAAACCTCTATGCATTCGTGAATTTCATGGAACGGTTCGGGAAAGACCCGGAGGTTCCATTGGCGCTTCCCTTCTTCGGCGAATGGACCGTAACACAGGGACACGAAGGGGAATATACCCACAAGGCTGATTGGAAACACGCCTGGGATTTTGAAATAACCGACGAGGACGGAAAAACCTTTAGTGGGAACGGAGACTTGCTGAAGGATTATTATTGTTATGACAAGGCCATACTGGCACCGGACGATGGGATTATCGAAACTGTGGTTGACGGGATCGAGGACAACACTGTCAGTGAAAGGAATCTGGAACAAAACTGGGGAAACACCATCATCATCAAGCACCATGAGCAGCTGTTCACCAAACTATGCCATCTGAAACCCGGCTCCATAGAGGTAAGCCAGGGGGATAAGATCCGCAAGGGAGATACCCTGGCGCGTTGCGGCAATTCGGGACATTCTCCCTTCCCCCATCTCCACTTCCAGGTTCAGCAAACTCCCTATATCGGCTCGCGCACACTGGATTATCCCATCAGTCATTATATGCTCAGACAGGCAGGCAAAAGTTCGTTGAAAACGGTTTGCTCCCCTGAAAAAGGGGACAGAGTATCCAACATCCAGTCTCATCCTGCCCTGAAAAAGGCATTCAATTTCATCCTGGGAGAACGCATACAGCTCTCGGTTGAATCGCTTCATCCTTACGAAACCGTTTGGGACATCAAACTGGACCCCTGGCAACACAAATTCATCGAATGCCGGCAATCAGGCTGCAAGGCCTATTTCCGACACGACGGGGCCATGCTGTACTTTACCCATTTCGAAGGCCGGAGAGACTCCCTCCTGTATTACTTATTTCTTGGGGCCTTCAGGGTGTGCATGGGGCATTACCATGATTTGGAGCTCACTGATACTTATCCGGTCAACAAAATCTTTCCCGGCAGAAAGCGAATACTGCAAGATTTTATCGCCCCGTTTTTCCGTTATATGGGAGGGGATTTTCATATACGTACCATCAGCGAAAAAGAAAGCTTCTCAGAAAGCCGTCTGCTGCTCCTGGCACAGGCCCATTCACGGGTCTTTAAAAAGAAATCACTTTTGGCCAGGCTGGAATTCCGCATCGATAATAGCGGCCTGACGGGGTTTACCATTGAGAACAAACAAGAAACCATACAAGTAACATGTTCAAAAAAATAATGTCGCTTCTTTTCCTGTTTCTTTTGATGAACGGGATCTACGCCCAGGAAAAACTCAACACATCCCTGGTGGATCAGCAAACCCTGGCCTATGCCAGGGAAGGTGACTGGGATGGCGTCACCAAACTGGGTAAGGAAGCGCTCAGGCAGGGCATCGATTTTTACTACCTCCGTTACCGCATGGGGGTTGCATGGTATATGAAAAAGAACTACCATCAGGCGGCCCACCATCTTCACAAAGCTTGGGAACAGAACCCCGGCGACCCTCTCTTGCAGGAGTACCTCTACTTTTCCCTGGTATTCTCCGGCCGGGAGATGGAAGCAAGGCATTTCGCCTCAGGCATGTCCGGGCAGGAAAGAAGCCAGCTGGGCATACCCGATGACAAGCTGATTGAAAAAATCCATGTTTTGGCTGATCTGGGGTCGTCAGACGATCAGAAAGTCATTGAAGACTTCTCGCTGGATCCCTGGGCGCCGGACGGCTCCCGGTTCATATCCCGGTCTCATCGCGTATTCCAGATCGGGCTGTTGCATCCGGTAACCCAAGGCTTGTCGGTATACCACGTCTATACCCATACGCAAAAAGATCATTTTGTTTACTCCTTGTCGGATGGAACCGGATTTATCGACCCGGATTCCAGGTCCATTCTCAATCAGTATTATCTTTCCGGAATCTGGCGACTGGCAAGGAATTTCAGGCTGGTAACCGCGCTGCATTACATCCACGTCACCCTGCCTGAACAAGAGGGGGAGCTGCCCGGTGGTCCCGGTGTTCCTGGTGGTCCGTTGGCAGCAACACCGGCCACGACATGGGGCGATTATGTCGGAAGCCTCGCCCTTTACAGGGACATGAGGTATTTAACCGTCGGGCTTTCCGCGCATTCTTCCAAATTAAACGAAGGCAGGCAACACCAGGGTGATCTGCTGCTTACCCTTTATCCCCTTGGCAACCCTTCCCTGTATATCGCTTCCACCCTTTCGTTCCAGCAGGAAACAGCAGAAAACGAATATCAGACCGAACGACTGGTCTTTTTTCAACTCATTGGTGGCCAGCTGACCTCCAGGCTCTGGGTTGAAGGCTCCCTGACCCTGGGCGACATGAACAATTTCGTACGCTACGATGGGGCCCTAGTATTCAATGCCATGGACATGATCCGGCAACAAGCCGGGGTAAAGACCACCCTGACCCTCTCTTCCCGCCTTGCTGTTTATGCAGTTTATACAGCATATAAGCACCAAAGTCAATACAGGCCGGCGTTTTTTGAAGGTCAGCCATTCGACCCTCTAAACTTTTCAAGTCAAACCATTACAGGAGGAATCATATGGGATCTCTGAAAACTTTTGCAGCCGGGGTTTGGATCATCCTGCTGCTCTTTGCGGCATTGCCGGCCCGGGGACAAGATCAGATCAACAAGGCTTTTGAAGAAAGCTACAGTTTGGAGATGTTAGGAGAGTATCGCCAGGCTGCCGGTGTGCTCAGGGAAGTGTACCAGTCTGATTCCTACGAAATAAACCTTCGCCTGGGCTGGCTTTATTACCAGGCGGGAACAATGGACGAATCCATCGAACACTACCGCCGGGCGATTGCGCTGAAACCATATGGCATCGAAGCCCGCTTCGGCCTGGCACTCCCCTTTTCAGCGATGGGCCGTTGGGATGATGTGGCGGAGCTGTACAGAAGGATACTTGAGGTAGATCCCCAGAACACCGTCGCCAATTACAGGCTGGGATTAATCCTTTACAACAGGGGGCAGTACGAAGAGGCAGAAAGATTACTGGATAAGGTGGTCAACCTCTATCCCTTCGATTACGACTCCCTCTTGCTGTTCGCCTGGATCAAATACCGGCTGGGTAAAACCAGGGAAGCACGTATTCTTTTCAACAAGGTATTGCTTCATACACCGGGAGACCCTTCTGCACTCGAGGGTTTGGACTTGATCAAATAAAGTTTTTGTGATTTTACCCAATGAAACATTTTCTACCAATCGTGAATATCAACTTGAAAATGCATTTAAAAGGGGAACAGAGGTCTTTGTTTTTTCAACGCCCAATAACCCGACCGGATTTGTATATTCAAGCACTACAATAAATCAGATATCAGCCAACAGCAATTAATCAGGTTTGG
>PWJC01000102.1 GCA_003560165.1 Bacteroidales bacterium | reverse complement strand
TTCCACCTTCCACCTCCTAGATCCACCTGACCAGGCTGAAATCCTGACGGTGGGCCAATTCGGGATGCTTGGGGAAGATGCGGAATGCATAGTTGAACACCCCGGTGCGTTTGGCGGCTACCTCGCACTTATAGGTTACCAGCTTGCCCTCGGAGTGAATGAGTTCCAGTTCGTACACCGAGGCGATGTCGCGGCTGCCATCCAGTGATTTCTGCACAAACACCACTTCCACCCCCAAATCCGTTTCTTTCAGTCCATTCAGATCCAGGGTAAGATCGGCTACGAAATCCTGACCCAGCAACAGGGTTTTGCCCGAATTGCTGTGAAGTTTCCTGTTCACTACATGGACGCTTTCCCAGCCTCTCAGCACCTTGTTTTTCCAGCGGACCATCTTCCTGGCAAGGGCATAATCGTTTTTTTTCATTTTTTCTGCCGAGGCGAACAGCTTGTTGTAAAATCTGGAAAAATAATCGTCAAGCATGCGCTTGTTGGTAAAATGAGGCCCGATGCCGGCAATGCTGTTCTTGATCCACCTCACCCATAGTTTGGGAATGTCGTCCTCGTCTCTGTTATAATACATGGGGATCAGCTCCGACTCCAGGATGCTGTAAATGGTTTCGGCATCCAGTTCATTCTGGAAATCCTGGTTTTCGAATGTTTTTTCCTCCTTCAGCATCCAGCCGGCTTCCTCCTTATATCCTTCGGCCCACCACCCGTCGAGCACACTGAAGTTCATTACCCCGTTCAGTATGGCTTTCTGACCGCTTGTGCCTGAGGCTTCCTGTGGCCTGGTGGGGGTGTTGAGCCAAATGTCGACGCCTTTTACCAGTTCGCGGCCCAGTTCCATGTCGTAATCTTCCAGGAAGAGTATTTTTCCACGAAACTCTTTTTTCCGGCTGATCTCCACAATATACCTGATCAGATCCTGACCGGCCTTGTCGGCCGGGTGGGCTTTGCCTGCATAAATAAACTGGACGGGCATATCCGGATTGTTCACAATGGATGAGAGCCTTTCCAGGTCATTGAACAGCAGGTGGGCCCGCTTATAGGTGGCAAAGCGGCGTGCAAATCCGATGGTCAGGGTCTTGTCGTCAATGGCCTCCATCAGCTGGTATATCTTTCTTGGGGTTTCCTGACGGCGTTGCAGATTTGAAAGCAGCCGCTTCTTGATATACGCCATCAGCTTTTTGCGGCGTTCGTTGCGCATCGACCATATCTTCTGGTCGGGCACATTGTGTATTTTTTCCCAGAACCCCGGATCGGCCACATTGGCCGCAAAATTGCTGCCGAAGGTGTCCCGGTAAAGCTGTTGCCAGTCCTTTGCCGTCCAGGTACCATAATGCACCCCATTGGTCACATAATCTATATGCAGTTCCCTTGGGAAATAGCCGGGATAAAGGTCGGAGAACATTTCCCTGGCCACATGTCCGTGGATGCGGCTGACCCCGTTCACCTGCTGTGACAATTTGGCAGCCAGCACACTCATGGAATAGGTCTCTTCCTTGTTCTCGGGATTCATCTTGCCCAGGGCCATAAAGGTGCTCCAGTCGATACCCAGTCGGGTGGCATAATGCGGCATATAGGCGCGGAGCATGTCTTCGCTGAAGAAGTCGTGACCTGCAGGCACCGGGGTATGGGTGGTGAACAGGCTGCTTGCCCTGACCACCTCAAGGGCTTCCTGGAACAACAATCCCTGTTCCTGGACATAGGAACGAAGACGTTCCAGGCCTATAAAAGCAGCATGCCCTTCGTTGCAATGGAAAAGATCGGGTTTCAGGCCCAGTGCCTCAAGCATCCGTATGCCACCGATACCAAGCAAAAATTCCTGTTTGAACCGGTTCTCCCAGTCTCCGCCATAGAGTTGATGGGTGATGAAACGGTCGAAGGCGGCATTTTCTGAGATGTCCGTATCCAGCAGATAGAGCGGTACCCTGCCCACATCGATGCGGTATACCCGCGCATGCAGGGTGCGTCCGGGGAAAGCGATCTGTATCATCATCCTGTCGCCATTGGCGTCGCGCACCGGCACAGCCGACATCTGACCGAAATCGTGGCGGTGATAGGTGTCCAGCTGTTCGCCCCGGGCCGACAGGTTCTGGCTGAAATACCCGTACCGGTAAAGCAGTCCGATGCCGATGATGTCGACATTGTCATCGCTGGCGGCCTTCAGGTAATCGCCCGCCAGGACACCCAACCCGCCCGAATAGATCTTGATGGACTCATGCAGGCCGTATTCCATCGAAAAGTAGGCGATTTTCGGGCCCGTTTTTTTGTTCCCGGCATCCATGTATTTCCTGAACCCGTCAATCACCTCCTTATACCTGCCCATGAACTCCTTGTCGGAGGTAAGCCTGTCGTAATGTTCCACCGACAGTTTATCCATCATGATCACCGGGTTTTTGTCACATGCTGCCCACAATGCGGGATCGATGCTCTCAAACAACTCACGGGCTTCGTAGTTCCAGGTCCACCAGATATTGCGTGCCAGCTCAGACAATGACGAGAGGGCTTCGGGCAGATGGATCTCTATGGAAATCTTTTTCCAGCGGGGCCGCATGGCCTCTACCGAGGGCATTGAACACCGATGGACCGGTTGAAGCTTGTCCTTGTATAGTTCGTGTCTGTCTTTGACCTTCCCTGTTGCCAGTTCATAGGCTTGCAGGTAATAACGGATCTGCTTGTCCCACAGGATTGACTCGGCCACGTCCCTGCTTTGTTTTCGGCCGGTCAGCAGATTCTCCTGCGAAAGGGGGTCGGTTTCGTGTCCGGGGCCTGTAAGTTTCCCGGCGCCCGGAGCATTCAGCCAGTTGGCCATAATCTCCTTCAACTGCCGGATTACTTCCTCCTGGTTGTGGTCATCCCTTTCCAGAATATGTACCGCTTCGCCCGCCTGCTCAAACCTCGATTTCACCCAGTGGCCGAATCCTGACAGCGAAGTGGTGATGGTCGGAATGCGCATGGCAGTGCTTTCCATGGGCGTATACCCCCAGGGCTCATAATAGGACGGGAAAACCGAGGCGTCGAAGCCAATGAGCAGATCGTAATAAGACAGGTCCATCAGCCCGTCATTGCCATTGAGATAGGCAGGTACAAACACGACTTTCACCTTGTCTTCGGGCCTGTTCATCAGTCCTGCTTCCCGAAGGCCGTTGATGATGGGGTCTCCTGCGTAATTGCCAAGCTGGTGGGTATGGTACTCGCCCATAAGCGGCGTTTTGTAGTCTCCTGCCTTTATTCGCTGTAAGACTTCCTTCCGGGGCCCGTTCTGATCGGCAGGCACCATCAGGAAAGCCACCATGTTTTGGCTGGGGCTGGTTTTGTTGAGTTCGCCCAAGGCGTTGATTAACAGGTCGATCCCTTTGTTGCGGAACTCGTACCGACCGCTGTGTGCCACCAGCAGCGTCTCGTCAGGGAGATTCTGGTTGAACAGCCCCCGGGCAACCTTAAGCAGCCGGCTGCGGGCAAGCTGCCGTTTTTCACCCAGTTGGGCTACAGAGGGCAAAAGCCCGGCATGAAAGCCGTTGGGGGTTATCAGGTCGGGCTTTTTCAAAAGCAGGTGTTCACATTCCCTGGCAGTGCCGCCCCCAACGGTGGTGAAGGCATCGGCAGCAGCAGCGGCAACCTGTTCGAGGCTATGCTTGGAGGTCACACCAAGTTCCCTGGCCATGATCTCGGCATCAATTTGATTCAGCAGGGTGTACAAGGGCTTCCCGTGTCCGGCCATGGAGCGCCCGACCACGGTAGCATGGGTGGTAAAAACAGTACCTGCCTGAGGGACCTTGTCGTTCAGGTAAAGAACGCCGGTTCCCGTCATCCACTCATGAAAATGCGCCACAAAGGTATCCTTTGCCGAAAGGTAATAATCGTAAAAACTCTCGATCACCTGCCCTGCGGCATAGCCGAACATGGCCGGCTCGGTATAGTCCCACCGCCCGCTCAGCGAATTAAGCCCGTATTTCAACCAGAAATTGGTAAATATTTTGTCTTTGTCCCCGAACAGGGGGGTGAAGTCTACCAGGATGGCCAGCGGCTCACCAGAGACCTGCCACCGTCCGATGCGCATATGCAGGCCTTCTTCGGCGGCGTGTTCGCGCCACTCCCTGAAGAGTTGATGGTCTTCGACAAACTCCGGGTTGCGATGGGTTTCCTTCCATACATCGGGCCCGATGGTGATGTAGTTGTCATTGAGTCTTCCAGTGAGCAAAGGGGCTTTGGTGCTGATTACCGTATGGATGCCGCCTATTTTATTACAGACCTCCCAGCTTACTTCAAAAAGGTAATCGGTATGGAGATTTAGTTCGGTCATTGCGATATTTTAGTGAAATTACCAGAAAAAGAACGTGAAATTACAAAAAAAAATGGAATCACTTAAGCCTTTGACCGGTGACGCTTTTCTATGCGCAGGGAAAGGTCGGACAATACATTCATGTAATTGATAAAGGCATCGTAGGGCGAGTTGTAGGGATTGAAGTATTTGTGGACATCCCCATCGGAAAACCATTTGGTGCACATATAATAAAAATGATCGCTGGTTTGCAGGTACCTCCACTGCCTTTTCAGCTCATCATCGCCAAGATCCCTGATCTTTTGCTCCAGGCTGTAAAGTTTGTCAAACGCCTCGTCCTGCAGTTCGTTGCCCAGCCAGGCCGTAATATCCCTTTCCTCATCGGCCCAGGAAATAGGGTAGGGGATGTGCAGGCCGGCAACAGGCTGCAGTGTTTCGGAGAGTTCGGCGGGGGTTCGGAACCCCAGACCGGGATCGTCGATTACCTGCCGCGGAAAGGCTTTCAGAAAGTCGAAGATTCCTGTTTCGACCCAGTGGTGCTCACCGAAGGTCTCGTAATCCATAAACAGGTTGATCAACTCCTCTTTGGGACCGGCTCCCTTAATCCAATCGATAAATTTTTCAGAGGTGAGCGGCCATTCTTTCCAGCTTCTGTCCGAGAACCTGAAGGCAATGTCGTCGGACAGCCTGAAGTTTTTCAGCAACAGCTTCAGTTTGGGGTTGGCTGCACTGCAGTAAAGCATGTTGGGGCTCTTCCAGCCCAGAATGTGTTTGGCACCCTCGGTAAGCAGGGTCCTGTATCCAAGGTCGTAGACAAGGTTGCCAATGTCGTTCGAATAGACCAGTTCGGTGTTGCGAAAAGTCACGGGCTTCTGGCCAAAGTACTCCCTGGTCTTTTTTTCGTGCATTCTTACCTGGGTTTCAAACTCCTTTTTGCTTTTCAGGGATGCCAGTGAGTGTGCCCAGGTTTCGGACAAAAACTCCACCGAAGAGGTAGCGGCCAGTTCCTGGAAACTGCTCAACACCGCAGGGCTGTATTTCTCAAACTGCTCCAGAGCAATGCCCGAAATACTGAAACTTACCCGGAAGTCCCCGCCGTATTCCCTGATCAGCGACAACAATATTTTATTGGCTGGCAGGTAGCATTTTTCGGCCACCTGTTGCATGATAAAGCGGTTTGCATACTCATCAAAGTATTGCTGATGGATTCCGATGTCGAAAAAGCGGTAGGCCGACAGGCGGTAAGGCTGGTGGACCTGGAAATATAAACAAATAGACTTCATGTGCATGTGAATTTAATTGGTAGCCAAAATAAATTATCCGGACAGCAGTTGATGGTAAATGTCTTTTACTTTATTGCCTGCCTGGTCCCATTTGATGCTTTCCACTTCTGTTTTCCCGTAGTTTCTGAACATTTTCGACAGTGAGGGATACTGCAACAGGCCATAAATGGCATCGGCCATGGCATCTACATCCCAGTAATCGATTTTCAGTGCATGATGGAGCACTTCGGCCACTCCCGACTGCCGGGAGATGATCACCGGCACATTCGAACGCATGGCCTCCAGGGGAGAAATACCAAAGGGTTCAGATACCGAAGGCATGACATATACATCACTCATGCCGAACATCTTGTCTACGTCATCGCCTTTTAAAAAGCCGGTGAAATGGAAGCGGGAGGCCATACCCAATTTGGCGACCCTTCGGATCATCGACGGAAGGAGGTCGCCGCTGCCCGCCATGACAAAGTGCACATCTGGCAATTTTTGCAATACCTTGTGGGCCGCTTCGATAAAGTATTCAGGGCCTTTCTGGAAGGTGATCCGGCCAAGAAAGGTAACAATCTTTCCGTCCAGGCCTTTGTTGATCTTCATTGGTTGGCTGCTGACCGGGGGTTCCACCCCATTGTGTACGGTAATAACTTTCCCGGGTGAAATGCCATAGCGATTGATCACCACATTCCGGGTCAGATCGCTTACCGCGATAACAATGTCTGCCGCTTCCATGCCCGCTTTTTCTATCTCAAACACCCTGTGGTTGATGTTATCGCCCGAACGGTCAAATTCGGTGGCATGCATGTGCACCACCAACGGCTTTCCGCTAACCCTGCTGGCTTCAACCCCTGCCATATAAGTAAGCCAGTCGTGTGCATGGACCAGATCGAACTCCTGTTCCCGGCCAATGGCAGAAGCTACGATGGCATATCGGTGCACCTCTTCCATCAGGTTCTTTCCATACCCCCCGGCAAAATGGAAGCGACGGGTGTCCAGGTTCAATTGTTCCAGCGTAGTGCCGCTCTCAAGTTGTTCCACCAGCCTGAAATACTCCTCTTCAGAAGAATAGGGCAACAAGGTGGAATCGATCTCCATAAAAGTGATCTTGTCCTGGTGGGTTCGGTAAATTGAATCGCTCACGTCTACCTCCACATCGGAGGCATCGATGAGACGGACACTGCCAGGTTCTTCGTCGCCATAAAGCTTGGGAACAACAAACAGCAGCTCAACTCCTGTTTTCAAAAGGGCTTTGCTGAGCCCAAAACAAGCCGTGCCCAGCCCTCCTGAAATATGGGGGGGGAACTCCCAGCCAAACATCAATACCTTCATAGAACAATTGTTTATTATCGGAACAGGGGATACTCGTTAATATATTGAAAAGTCTGAAATATTTGAAATGTAGAAAAGTTTAAAAATCAGTCAAAAGGTCTGAAATGTCGAAATGTCGAAATGTCGCAAAGTCGTTCTTTCGTTCCATCGTCTTCCCTTTTCCTTCTGCTTTCCAGTTTCATTTTTTTTCCCTTGGTTGTACTTTTTCTTTTGGCGATCAAAAGAAAAAGTACCAAAAAGAAAAATCGCCGCTCGCTGTGGACCCTGCTAAAATCTACGGCCGCTTCGCTCACGCAGGCCAAGCCG
>PWJC01000022.1 GCA_003560165.1 Bacteroidales bacterium | reverse complement strand
TACTACTTACTACCTACTACCTACTACCTACTACTTACTATCTTCTTCCTTCGTTCCCACGCAACATCCTTTGGCGTCATGGTTATTTCATGTATATTTGAAGGACATCCCAAAAAGCCCCCCATGAAAGTCAACGAATGCGGTTCGGTTACCGTCTACACATTTGAACAGCTGGCACCTTTCGACAACCTCCTGCACTTTGTTTCGACCCGCAAAGGCGGCAGCAGCGACGGCAACTTCGCTTCGCTGAACCTCGGCTTCCATGTCGGCGACAACGACTTCAGGGTTTTGCAGAACCGGCGTGCGCTGGCCGATGCAGTGGGTGTGGACCTGCTTCAATTTACCCTGGCCCAGCAAAGCCACAGCGCCAATGTTGCTATCGTCGACGAAACGGGCAGGGGCCGGGGTGCTGCAGAGTACGAAACCGCCCTTCCCAATACCGATGGCATGGTTACCAATGCAGAAAACGTCTGCCTGGGGGTTCAGGTGGCCGATTGTGTGCCCATCCTCCTTTACGACCCCGTGCAGCGGGTGATCGCAGCATTGCATGCCGGATGGAAAGGCACGCTTCGCAAGATCGCCCTGGCCGCAGTAAACACGATGCGGCATAATTACGGGTCCAGGGCAGAAGACATCCATGCCGGCCTCGGGCCATCCAACGGGCCCTGCTGCTACGAGGTGGGAGAGGATGTTTACCGCGAGACCCTGATGGCCCTCGGGCCTGCTGCGGGAGTGGCCGTCCCGGCAAAAATCCCAGGCAAATACTTCTTTGATCAGTGGAAGGCCAATGCCAGGCAGCTGAAAGAGGCCGGGCTGATGCACGACCGCATTGAAGTGGCCGGCATCTGCTCCCAGTGCCACCACGATGTCTTTTATTCGTCCAGGGCCGGAAAGGGCATTACCGGGAGGTACATGGCGGGCATCATGCTCAAAAAGCAGCGGCAGGCTTACCATCGGAGCAAAAGGCCATGACGGCCGCCCCATAGGCCAGAGGCAGCAGAAGGGGGCCGGGCTATCGCATGGCGGCTGTCCTTTCTCAAATATCCAGGTCGAGGCGGATCTGCCTTTCCCTGTCGCCGGGAAGGCTTTCCCGGGCGGGTTCCTCCCGCTTGTCTGCGGGGGATTGTTCCTGGTCGTGGCTGTTGCTTTCCTTTTCCGGGCTCTGGATTCCTTCATCCGGCATTTCGATCCATCTCACCGAAGCGATCTCTGTGGAAGCCAACCGCCTGCCCCTTGCTTTGACACTTTTCACGGCAATGAATCCGGCAGCATCGATCTCCTCTTCCGTTTTCTGACGCCGCTCGGAAGGAGGAAAGCTGATGTGTAACCTGGGATTGGGATGCCCGCTTACCAGCAACATTTCGTTTTTGGGATGATCGCCGGTAAAAGGGATGCTTTTGCCATTTCCCCCGGGAATAAACCGCTTGATGTAATGATGGCCCTGTGCAGCGTCAAAATAGACGGCCGTGAGTACGGTATCCGGTTTCATTTTGGTCAGGATGACGGGAACCTCCTCAAAATGGGCCGACAGTTCGTAGCCCATGATCCGGAAACTGCCGTTTGCATAGACCGCCAGAATCTTGTCGTCGCCCATGAATGCACCAAGGCATTTGCCACGGCGGTCGGCGTTCAGCCGCAACACGGTTTCATCGAACCAGATGTCCATGGCCCCAAGGGTAGACACCCCCTGGTCTTTGAGTACGATCCTGCGCACCTGATGCCTGGTGAGGATATTGCCTGCCGCTCCCCGGCTTTTGACGACCAGCTGGCTGAAGTCCATGTCAAAAACCAGTTTTTTCAGCCGCGGCTTGTGCCGCAGGTAAACCGTCACCACCTCGGCCTCTCCGTTGGGATTGGCCGTAAAATACAATACCTTGCTTCCCTTGCTTCCCTTGCTCAGGTCATACTCCTTGTCACGGGTAACCCCTTTTACCGGGAAACGCTTCATGTAGGCAGGTCCTTTGGCGCCATCGCGGTAGATCACATTGTAGATGGTCCGCTCGTCGTTGCGCTCGAATACCGCAATGTGCAGGATGTCTTTACCCACAAAGGATTTTTCACTTACCCGGGTCACCAGGTAGCTGCCGTCTTCGCGAAAAACGATGATGTCGTCAATGTTGGAACATTCGCAAACGAATTCGTCCTTTTTGAGGGCAGTACCGGCAAATCCCTCGCTGCGGTTCACGTAGAGCTTTTCATTGGCTGCAGCCACCCGGGTAGCTTCGATGCTGTCAAAATGCCTGATTTCGGTTTTGCGATGACGGCCCTCGCCGTATTTTTCGCGGATGCCGTGAAAGTAGGCAATGGCATAGTCAACCAAATTGTCCAGGTGATGAAGGGATTTTTGCAGTCGTTGCTGCAGGTTTTTCATCTCCCTGTCGGCCTTGAAGGAGTCGAATTTGCTGATGCGCTTAATGCGGATCTCTGTCAGGCGGATCAGATCGTCCCGGCTTACCGGGCGGAAGAACTGTTCACTGAAGGGAGCCAGGCCTTTTGCGATGGCACCGATCACCTCTTCCCAGCTTTCACACTCCTCGATATCCCGGTATATCCTGTTCTCAATAAATAATTTCTCCAGGCTGGCAAACATGAGTTGCTCCATCAACTCATCACGCTCTATTTCCAGTTCCCTTTTCAGCAATTCAAGGGTATTCGCCGAGGAAATGGCAAGTACCTCGTTGACACTGAGAAAGCGGGGTTTGTCCCGGTCAATGATGCAGCAATTGGGCGAAATGCCCACCTCACAGTCGGTGAACAGGTAAAGGGCATCGATGGCCTGATCGGGCGATATTCCGGGCGACAAATGCACCAGTATTTCCACCTTGCCTGCGGTATTGTCTTCGATCTTGCGGATATTGATCTTGCCCTTGTCATTGGCCGCCACAATGCTATCCATGACGCTACCCGTAGTTGTTCCGTAAGGAATCTCGTTGATTACCAGGGTTTTTTTGTCCCGGATATTGATCCTGGCCCTGATCCTCACTTTCCCGCTCCGTCTGCCGCCGTTGTACTTCGAAAAATCAGCAAACCCCCCCGATGGGAAGTCGGGAAGAATATCGGGTTGCTGCCCCTTCAGCCAGGCAATAGAGGCATCGATGAGTTCGATGAAATTATGCGGCAATATCTTGGAGGCCAGCCCCACGGCAATGCCTTCCACGCCCTGGGCCAGAAGCAGGGGGAATTTGACAGGCAGGCTGAGCGGTTCCCTGTTCCGGCCATCGTAGCTGGTTTTCCAGGTGGTGGTTTTGGGGTTGTAGAGGATTTCGTGGGCAAATCTGGAGGGCCGGGCTTCGATATAGCGTGGGGCGGCTGCGCTGTCGCCCGTCAGGATGTTCCCCCAGTTGCCCTGGGTGTCGATCAGCAAATCTTTCTGACCCAGCTGTACCAGGGCATCGCCGATGGAAGTGTCGCCGTGGGGATGGTATTTCATCGTATGACCAATGATGTTGGCCACCTTGTTGTAGCGTCCGTCGTCCAGTTCCTTCATGGCATGCAATATCCGGCGCTGTACCGGCTTCAGGCCATCGCTTACCGAAGGCACAGCACGCTCCAGTATCACATAGGAGGCGTAATCGAGGAACCAGTCTTTGTACATGCCCGACAGGCGGGATGTCCTGACAGGTTCGGCCGACTCGCCCGGCGAACCGTCATTTGGGCCAATATCCCGGTTAAGGGGATGATTATTCTCCTGACTCATAAACCAAAAAGTAACTATGGGGCCGGCCCGTTCCGGGAAACCGGGAACCCGGTAAATTTAACAATTTATCCTGTTCGGCCGACCTATTTCCAGAACCTGAGCAGGAGCACTTCCAACAGCATGAAACCCAGCGCAAACAGCAGGCACCAATGCCAGAGGGCCATTCCATACTCCATTTCCTGCATCAGCTGTCCGAGAGATCTGTTGTGGGTATCCATGATATGGATCCCGTGCAGTTGATAGTCAGACAAGAGGTCCCTGAGGGCCCCGATGTCGTACGACGCAAGCAGCGACTCCCTTCTGTCGTAGTTAAAAGACAACCCACCTGCTTCTTCCTCTCCGAGCAGCAAACGGTAATTGCCAGCCCGGCCGATCTGGTCATGAAAGAAAAGCAAGGTTCTGCCACGGGTCCGGCGTTGTTCGGGGATGACTTCGAAGCTTTTGTTGCTGAGAACATACATCCCGTTGGCCTGAGCATCTGCCGGAGCCACCCCGATCGACAGCTCGCTGTTGATCGGATGATAGAGCGGCTGCAGCGCCCTGCTCTGCAAGGCGGCATTCACCATAACGGGTACGAAAACCGAGTGGTGGGGCAGGTTGCTGAAATCGGGTTGCAGCGGCACTGACGAAAGCAGGAGGCTGCCCTCACCCTGGGGGTATGAGATCATGAAAGGCAGTCCGTTTTGAAGCCATAACAGGGTTTCACCGGCCGAGGCGGCCCGGGCTTCGATGGCAAAGTACCTGGAAACAGCCGGCAGATCAATGTTGTCGGGAACTTCCTCAAACACCCCTTCAAAAATCGGATGTTGTTCATTGAGCGATATGACCCGCTGGGAAACCGTTTCCAGGCTGTTGTAGGCATCGGCCTCCATGGCCGACAGAAAAGCCGAATAGGAAGGCAGTTCCGCACCGGCACCCGGAAACAATATCAGGCTCCCCCCCTCCTGCACAAAACGCTGCAGTTCGGCCGACAAGCCGGCCGACAAACGGTCAAAACCCGTCATCACCACCAGGTCGAAATCCGAAAAGCGGTCGTAGTCGATCGAAAAAGCAGGCATTGTTTCGAACAGGAACAAGTCGTTGTTGCCGAAAAGGGCACGGACATAGGGGTTTTGCCCGTTGCCTTCCAGCCCGAGCACCGGTATGCGTGGACTCACCTCAACACTGAAATACATCCGGTCATCGAAATTCACCGGATGATCCAGCACCTCCACATGGCCCTGTTCCACGGGGCCGTCGCCGGCTGTCCAGCTTAGCTGTATCTCCGTGACCCCTCCGGCCTGAATATCAAAAGAGGTCACTGTGCGGCGCACCCCGTCGATGTAAAGGCGCAGGGGCTGCCCCTGAAGGTCCTGGCTTCCCTCATTGCGCAGCCGAAGCTGCATACTCACGGGCTGCCCCGGAAGCCTCACAGGCGAATCGACCCAGCAGGAGTCTACAAAGAGGTTGCCGGCAGGCAGGGCCTGAAGGGGCACAAAAAATGATATCAGGGCAGTGTCAGGTTCCAGGGCGTCGATGCCCGAAGTGCTCTTCTGAAAATCGCTGATAAAGTATGCCCGCCTGCTGCCGGGTTCTCCGGAAAACAGGCCGGCCATCCGCGTCATGACCCTGGCTATGCTGCGCGACCGGGCTGAATAATCCACTTCCTCTACCATGGTCTCGAACTCCTCCCTCGAAACGAAACGTTGGTGCCTGCCCTCAAAGTCATTGGTGATCAGCATAAATCTGTCGCCGGGGCGGTAAGCCGCTGCCACATCCAGAGCGCTGGCCACAGCCCGGTCGAGCAAACAGCCCCCATCGGGCGAGAGGGCGCTCATGCTGAAAGAATTGTCAATATACACCCCAACGGCGTTGCCAGCCGGATCCGATCCCATATCCTGGGCAGGGACAAAGGGCCTGGCAAAGGCCAGCACCAGAAAGGCAATGGCCAGCATGCGTGCAAGCAGCACCAGCAGGTGTTTCAGCTGCGACTGCCTTCGGTGGGCCTCACGTAACTGACGTAAAAATGCGGTATTCGGGAAGTATACCTTTCGCAACCTCCTGAACCGGAACAAGTGGATGATCACCGGAAGCAGGACGGCAAACAGGGCAAACAAAAAGCCGGGAAAAACAAAACTCATCATCCGCGAAGTTTGGCTTGTGGATTCGTTGGTTAACCATATTATGAACAGTGCAAAGTTACATTTATTTCTCCCGGGCCACAGAAAGCCGCCACCCAAACTTTCTTAACTGAAAAAAAAACCGTAATTTTCGCTTTTTTTTGAAAAGACTGCCATTTTCATTGGCTTCAGAAAAACGACAGCGAATATGACCCTCTATCTGAATACCGTTATTACTGGCACCGGGAGTTATATCCCCTCGCAACGGATCGACAACAGCCAGTTTGCCCGCCAGACCTTTTTCGACAAAGATCACGCTCCCATACAGGGGCCGGGTGAAGAAGTCATCCGCAAATTCCGCGACATCACCGGCATTGCCGAACGCAGGTGGGTAAAAGAAAACCAGACCACTTCGCAGATAGCTGCCATCTCTGCCGAAAGGGCCATCGAGGCTGCCGGCATTGACCCCGAAACCATCGACCAGATTATTGTGGCCGAAAACTTCGGTGACATCATTAAGGGTACCAACCAGACCGACCTGTTGCCCTCCATCGCATCCAGGGTCAAGCATATCCTGCAGATCCGCAACCCCCGCTGTGTTGCCTACGACCTGATATTCGGCTGCCCGGGATGGCTTCAGGGGATTATTCAGGCAGATGCATTTATCCGCGCAGGAATGGCCAAACGCTGCCTGGTGATCGGGGCTGAAACCCTTTCGAGGGTGGTCGACAAATACGACCGCGACACCATGATCTTTTCCGATGGCGCCGGGGCCACCATCATCGAGGGGCTGGAGGAAGAAAACAAACGGGGCATCCTGTCTTCTGCAAGCATGACCCATGCCCTCGAAGAAGCCTACTACCTTCACCTGGGCAGGTCGTATGAGCCAAAGAGCGACCCCAGCATCAGGTACATCAAAATGGATGGACGCAAGGTATATGAGTACGCCATTTCCCAGGTCCCTCCGGCCATGAAAGAAGCACTCGACCGGTCAGGAGTGGATGCAGCCGACATCAGGAAAGTATTGCTGCACCAGGCCAATGAAAAAATGGACGAAGCCATCGTAAAACGGTTTTACCGCCTGTACGGGCTGCGTCCCGAAGTGTCCGAGGTCATGCCCATGAATATCCAGCAACTGGGCAACAGCTCAGTAGCCACCATACCCACCCTTTACGACATGATCCTCAAGGGGCAGCTGAGTGAACACCAAATAGCCAGTGGCGACCTGCTGCTGTTTGCTTCGGTGGGCGCCGGGATGAACATCAATGCCGTTATATATAAACAATAAAATCCCGAAACCATGAAACATCTTTTTCAAGGGCTGATGGCCGCGGCCTTCCTCTTTATCCTTACAGGGAAGCTCGCTGCCATTGAGGATGCGCGCATGATGCGCTTTCCCGACATCAATGGAAACCAGATCGTATTTGTCTTTGCCGGC
>PWJC01000070.1 GCA_003560165.1 Bacteroidales bacterium | reverse complement strand
TGAAGATGAACGGCTGCTGCTCCTGGCCGGTGCGGTGCTGCTCCTGCTGGGCGGAGTGCTCCTGGCCGGTGCGGTGCTGCTCCTGCTGGGCGAAGTACTCCTGGCCGGTGCGGTGCTGCTCCTGCTGGGCGAAGTACTCCTGGCCGGTGCGGTCGTGGTCCTGGGTGGAGTAGTGGTCCGCGCAGGGCTGGTGGTTGACCGCGAAGGCTGTTGCCTGGGCGGTGTATAGCTTGGCCTCCCCCTTTCGGTGCGTGAAGGCTGGGTAGTGGTGCCTGCAGGCCTGGTTTGCGGAGGCTGGCTTGGTGTGGCCTGTTCCCTCGCAGGAGAGGTCCTGGTATCTGCGGGCCTGGTGGCCTCGGTCGGACGACCACGCTGCGTGGTGCCTGGCTGCTGATAGCTTGGCGAAGTATAGGTCCGGGGCCTGGTATAGCTCGGGTTGTTTTCGCGGCTTGCCTGCCTTTCGGGTGCAGTTTGCTGCGGGCGTGCATAGCGCGGAGCAGTGCCCTCCCTTTCATTTTGCTCCCGGCCCTGAACCTGCGAATTGGCAGGCCTTCTGGCTGTTTGCTGGGTTTCGGCCGGACGGGTTTCGGGACTGCGGGCAATTTCCCTGCCTTGCTCCCGTGCCTGGGTGATTTCCCTGTCGGCTTCACGTACCTGGCGGCCGGCGGTAGAAACGCTGGTTCTTCCGCCTTCACGTCCGGAGCTGATGCTTTCCTGCGCGATTACTTCCCTTCGGCCGGAATTGTCGCGTCGGGTCTGAGATTCGAAGCGTTCGGCGAAAGAAGCCTGCTCGCGGTCGGCTGCAGTGCGTCCGATGGTGCTGCCTGTGCTGCCACGGTGTCCGTAATGGACAGGCCTGCTGCGGTCGAAACTATTGTAATCGTAGTAATATCTGTGCGGATAGCCGCCAAACATCCAGCCGTGGTGGAAACCGGAGTGATACCCGGCGCTGTAGGCCGACCAGTAAGGAACGCCCCAGTGAGTCCGGTACCCCCAGTATCCATGGTAATGGAAAGGGGAGGTCATCATCGCCCAGTGGCGATAATGCCATGAGGGGCCAGTGAAAAACCCGGGATGGTAATAATAGCCGGGATAATAATAGCCCACTGCCCCATGGCCCAGGTAAATGCTCACACCGAAAGTGTGGGGAATGTGGGTATAGAAATACATATTGGTGAAAAACGGGTCGTAATAGCCAAAACTACGGTATGGCCTGTGAAACCGCCTGATGCGTGCCGCATAGGCATAGTCGTAATAATCGCCGTAATAGTGATTGTTGATTATTATCTGGTTGCCATTGTCGTCATAGATGTATTCAGGGGTCTCGGTTTCAACGGGGTAGTCCTGAGCAACCGGCCTGGCCGCTTCCTCTTCCACCACCTCAACAACCCTGACAGGGGCAGTTTCAACGGCATTACCGGTACCTGCCCTGACAACTTCGGGGGTATAATAGATGTCATCATAATTGCCGGGGGCGTATTGGGCTGTTGAGCATCCCGCCACCGCCACTGTCAGCAATAAGCCGAAAAATTTCATCAGTGTTTTCATGACAATCCTCCTTTGTTGTGTGTAGACAAAGTTAACAATTTCAGGCGAACAATGCCAGTTTTTTGTTAAATTTGCCGGGTTCATTCAGTACATAACACACAAATATTATACCAAAAAAGCTATATGGCCAAAGGTTTTTCAACCCGCGAAGAGAACTATTCAAAGTGGTATAACGACATTGTTCAGAAGGCCGGACTGGCCGAAAACTCGGCCGTGAGGGGCTGCATGGTGATCAAGCCATATGGCTATGCTATCTGGGAAAAGATGCAGGCAGGCCTGGACAAAATGTTCAAAGACACCGGGCATTCCAATGCCTATTTCCCCATTTTCATACCCAAATCGTTTTTCAGCAGGGAAGCCGCACATGTGGAGGGTTTTGCCAAAGAGTGCGCAGTAGTGACCCATTACCGCCTGAAAAACGATCCGGACGGCTCCGGCATCATTGTCGACCCGGACGCAAAGCTGGAAGAAGAGTTGATCATCCGTCCGACTTCAGAGACCATCATTTGGGACACCTACCGCAACTGGATACAGTCGTACCGCGACCTGCCCATCCTGGTAAACCAGTGGGCCAATGTGGTGAGATGGGAAATGCGTACCCGGATGTTTTTGCGTACGGCCGAGTTTTTATGGCAGGAAGGACATACCGCCCATGCCACCCGCGAGGAAGCCATGGAAGAAACCTACCGCATGCTCGATGTCTATGCCGATTTTGCCGAAAACCACATGGCCATTCCCGTTTTGAAAGGAGTCAAATCGGAAAATGAACGGTTTGCCGGGGCAGAAGAAACATTCTGCATAGAGGCCCTTATGCAGGATGGAAAAGCCCTGCAGGCCGGCACTTCGCACTTTCTGGGGCAGAATTTTGCCAGGGCTTTTGATGTAAAGTTTACCAGCCGCGAAGGCCGGCTGGAATATGTCTGGGCAACTTCATGGGGTGTGTCGACCCGGCTGGTAGGCGCCCTGATCATGGCCCATTCGGACGACCGTGGCCTGGTGTTGCCGCCCAGGCTGGCTCCCATTCAGGTGGTGATCGTCCCCATCTACAAGAATGGGGAGGAGTACCAGAAGGTTTGCGCAAAAGCCCGGGAGATCAGGGATGCTCTGCAACGCATGGGGGTACTGGTTAAACTTGATGACAGGGATACCTATAAGCCGGGATGGAAGTTCAATGAATACGAGTTCAAGGGGGTCCCCATACGGGTAGCCATCGGCCCCCGCGATGTGGATAATGACACGCTAGAACTGGCGCGGCGCGATACCCTGGCCAAGGAGGTGATCCCCGCCGGACAGCTGGGCCAGGTGGTGGAGGCATGGCTGGCATCTATCCAGGAAACCCTTTATAAACGGGCACTTTCATTTCGTGAAAACAACACCAGGGAGGTCGATAACTGGGAAGAATTCAAGCAGATACTGGACGCAGGCGGGGGGTTCATCATGGCCCACTGGGACGGTACTGCCGAAACCGAACAGAAGATCAAGGAGGAAACCAGGGCCACCATACGCCTGATTCCCTTCCGGCGAAAGGAAGAACCGGGGCGTTGCGTATACTCCGGCAAGCCTTCGGCAGGGCGGGTGGTGTTTGCCAGGGCCTATTAGGGCCGGAAGATTTCACGATCCTGATATCGGATGATTTTTGGTAACTTTGCAGAATGCAACAAATGGTTTTTCGGATAGTGACACTTTCGGGCCTTTTCTTTCTGTTATGGGCCCTCTCCCTGCAGCCGGCCGGAGGCAGCGATGACGGGCGTTTGTGGTATTTGCCCGACAGCCTGCGGCAGGACAGCCAGTCTTCCGGCACCCTGTCTGCATACATGGGCCTGCCATGGGACCATGTAAGGCAGGATGAGGAGATCGCCGCCCTGCTTAAGGCGCACAGGGAAGCGGCCGGCCGGGCCCCGGGCATACCCGGCTTCAGGGTGCACCTGTATATGGATTCGGGCAACCTGGCCAGGCTGAATACCCAGCGGAAACGGGCCGAATTCGAAAACGTCCATCCCGGTGCCAAGGCTTATGTGGTGTACGAAGAACCTTACTTCAAGCTGAGGGTGGGCGACTTTCGCACCAGGCTCGATGCCAGGAGGTACCTTGAGGAAATACGGAATGATTACCCGGGGGCCTACATTGTGGTCGATACGATCAACTTCCCCGAGCCCGACTAATTCCTGTCCCTTGCATTCAGGTCGGCGTAGGCTGCCTTGAGGCGGTCGCGCATGCTTTCTTCCCCTTTTCTGAGCCATTTGCGCGGATCATAGTACTTTTTATTGGGCTTGTCGTTGCCTTCGGGATTACCGATCTGTGACTGCAGATAACCGGCAAACCCGGTGTGATAGTCTCTGATGCCCGACCAGAAGGCCCACTGGGTATCGGTATCAATGTTCATTTTGATCACACCGTAGGAGATGGCTTCCCTGATCTGTTCCTGGCTCGATCCGCTGCCTCCGTGGAATACAAAATTGACCGGGTTGGGGCCCTTGCCAAATTTCTGCATGACATGCTGCTGGGAGTTTTTCAGGATGACCGGTTCGAGCTTTACGCTGCCCGGCTTGTATACCCCATGGACATTGCCAAAGGCGGCAGCAATGGTAAAACGGTCAGAGATCTGCATCAGGGCTTCATACATCATGGCCACCTCTTCGGGCTGGGTATACAGCCTCGAACTGTCGATGCCGGTGTTGTCGACCCCGTCTTCCTCCCCCCCGGTAACCCCGAGCTCCACCTCCAGAGTCATTCCCAGTTTGCTCATTCTTTCGAGGTAGCGGCAGCTGATGTCAATATTGTCTTCCAGGCTTTCTTCCGAAAGATCGAGCATGTGCGAACTGAAAAGCGGCCTGCCCAATTTTTCGTAATGCCGTTCGCTGGCTTCCAGCAAGCCATCGACCCAGGGCAGCAACTTCCTGGCGGCATGGTCGGTATGCATGATCACCCTGACCCCGTATTCCCGGGCCAGCATGTCGACATGCAGTGCGCCGGAAACAGCTCCGGCAATCGCGGCGCGTTGTGCATCATTGGGGAGGGTCTTGCCGGCGTAGAAATGGGCTCCGCCGTTTGAAAATTGTATGATGGCAGGGGAATCGACATCCCTGGCCGTCTCCAGCACCGCATTGATGGAGTTGGTGCCCACCACGTTCACTGCGGGGAGCGCAAACTGCTCCTTCCTGGCAATGCGGAACAATTCCTGTACGCTGTCGCCGGTGATAATGCCCGGTTCAATATGGCTCAAGTTGTTTGCCGTCATCTCGCTGTTTTTTATAGGTTCGTTGTTAATCTGCCGGCCGTTTCAAAATTAAACAAATAAAAGCATATTTTTGCCTTTTGTTCACAGCCCCGTCCCTGGCTTCCGAAAAGGAGGCAGCTGCCGGTGGCTTCTTCAGCTTGTCTGTCCCTTAATCGGAAACGTCTTGAAGGTTGTTGTAAACACCCGCCTGTTGCTGCCCGGAAAACTCGAAGGGATCGGGTGGTTTACCTGCGAAGGCTTTAAACGCATCGTCAGGGCCCATCCCGGCATTCGTTTTTATTTTGTTTTCGACAGGCCCTTTGACCGCGAATTTGTGTTTTCCGACAATGTTCATCCAGTCAGGCTGTTCCCCCCGGCCAGGCATCCTGCCTTGTTTTATCTCTTTTTCGAAGTGGCCCTTGCCCGCTTTCTGCGCAATCTGAACCCCGACCTTTTTGTCTCGCCCGATGGATTTTTGTCGGAAGGATACAAAGGGACTCAGCTGCCGGTTTTCCACGACCTGAACTTTATGCACAATCCCCGGTTTTTGCCCTTCCTGACCCGGAAATACTACACCCACTATTTCCCGAAATATGCCGCCAGGGCCAGGAGGATCATGACCGTTTCCGACTATTCCAAAACCGACATTGCCCGCACCTTCAGTTACCCCTCACAACGGATCGATGTAGTATACAACGGGGTGCATGACCTCTTTGCGCCTGCAGATCAGGATACCGCAAGGCTGACCCGTGAGAACCTTACTTCGGGCGCTCCCTATTTTGTCTACATCGGTGCATTGCACAAAAGAAAGAACATCGACAACATGTTGAGAGCCTTCGACCGTTTCAGGCAAAACGATGCGCAACAGCACAAGCTGGTGATAGTGGGCGAGCCCATGTTCGGGTCTTCGGCACTGCGCAAGGTATATCAGGCAATGCGTTACCGCAGCGATGTGGTATTTACCGGTCGTCAGTTCAATGAACGTCTGCGCGACATTGTGGCCTCCTCAAGGGCCCTGCTCCTGGTTTCACATTTCGAGGGCTTCGGGGTGCCCATTGTCGAGGCCATGCAGTGCGATGTCCCGGTGATCACCTCCAATGTCACCAGCATGCCCGAAGTAGCCGGCGAGGCTGCCCTGCTGGTCGATCCGGGTTCTATTGACCAGATTGTCCATGCCATGGATCGCATGGCCACCCAGCCGGAGCTCCGCAAGATTTTGGTTGAGAAGGGCAGGAAGCAAAGAAAGCGCTTTTCCTGGGATAAGACCGCAGAGCTGATCTGGGAGAGTATGGAGAAATGCCTGTGAATGAAGGCCTGATTGCAAAATTGTGTGTATTTTTACAGCCCGGAATGCCAGTGCGTTTGATGACCTGTCCTGGCTGAAATGAGCTGCAATTAGTTATTTTGAGGGCATTGATCAATCACAGTGAGTTTGAACTAATAGATGCGTCATGCAACTGATAAAGCAAAGGATTTACGACCTGCTGAAAAAAGACAACAGCCACCTGCTGAACAAGGAGATCAATGTAAAAGGCTGGGTGCGTACGCGAAGGGGTAACAAAAACGTGGCCTTTATCGCGCTGAATGACGGTTCGGTCATTCACAGCATCCAGGTCGTGGTGGATGTAAAGGCCTTCAGGGACGACGAATTGCTCAGAAAGATCACCACGGGGGCCTGTATTTCGGTAAATGGCAAACTGGTGGCCTCTGAGGGCAAGGGGCAATCTGTTGAAATACAGGCCACCGAAATCCATCTTTACGGAACCGCCGATCCGGAAAAATATCCTTTGCAAAAAAAAGGCCACAGCCTTGAGTTCCTGCGGGAAATTGCCCATCTGCGGCCCCGTACCAATACCTTCGGGGCCATTTTCAGGATACGGCATGCCCTGTCTTTTGCCATCCATCAGTTTTTCAACGACAGTGGCTTCTTTTACCTGCATACGCCCATCATCACCGGCTCCGACGCCGAAGGCGCCGGTGCCATGTTCCGGGTAACCACTTTGGACCTGAACGATGTGCCCAAAAATGAGAAGGGAGAGGTCGACTACAGCAAGGATTTTTTCGGCAAGGAAACCAACCTGACCGTTTCGGGTCAGCTGGAGGGCGAACTGGGAGCCCTGGCATTGTCAACCATTTATACATTTGGCCCTACCTTCAGGGCCGAAAAATCATTCACATCGAGGCATCTGTCTGAGTTCTGGATGGTGGAACCCGAGATGGCTTTTTATGACATCCACGACAACATGGACCTGGCGGAGGCTTTCCTGAAATACCTGGTGGCTTACCTGCTGGAGCATTGTGCCGACGATCTGGAATTTCTGGAAAAGATGTATGACCCTGGGCTGCTCGATCGCCTGAATCTGGTTGTCGATAACCAGTTTGAGCGGCTGACCTATACAGACGCCATTGAACTGCTGGAAAACTCGGGGCATCAGTTTGAGTTTCCCGTAAAATGGGGTGTTGACCTGCAGTCGGAGCACGAGAGGTACCTGGTGGAAGAACAATTCAAAAAGCCTGTGATCCTGACTGATTATCCGCGGGAGATCAAGGCATTTTACATGAAACTGAACGAAGATGGCCGGACGGTGCGCGCCATGGATGTGCTTTTCCCGAAGATCGGGGAGATTATTGGTGGCTCGCAGCGCGAAGAGGATTACGGCAAATTGTCTGGCCGCATCAGGGAAATGGGAATCCACGAAGAGGATGTATGGTGGTACCTGGAAACGAGGAAGTTTGGCACCGCTCCACACAGCGGATTCGGACTTGGGTTCGAGAGGTTAATGCTGTTTGTCACGGGCATGGGCAATATACGCGATGTGATTCCCTTCCCCCGCACCCCCCTGAGTGCCGAATTTTGATCACTACCCGTATTTTGAATGTTTTTTCATAAATTTGACTGCCCATAAGGCCTGTCCTGTGTTGATGGTGGCCTGGCAGCAACAAACGATAAACACGTATTTGGTTAGATGCTTAAACAAAGGCTACAGCAGAAACTTCTACAAAAGTTGTCACCCCAGCAGATTCAGTTGATGAAACTGCTGCAGGTGCCCGCCTTGTTGCTGGATCAGCGCATCAAACAGGAAATTGAAGAAAATCCCGCACTCGAAGAAGGGGAGGAGGGCCTGGAAGATCAGGATTTGCAAAACGATGAGGATTTTGATGACTCCATGGACAGGGGCGAGGAAATGGCCGGGGCCGACGACGAGCCCGAACACAGCTCGGAGGATGAGTTCGATCTCAGCGATTACATAGAGGACGATGAGATCCCCAACTACCGGCTTTCGGCCGGCAATGTTTCGGCCGACGAGGAGCAGAAAGAGATCCCGTTTGCTGCCGGAGTCAGTCCGCAGGAAGTGCTGCTGACACAACTGGGCCTGCTTGATCTGTCCGACAGGGAATACCTGATCGCCTCGCATATCATTGGCAACATAGACGATTCCGGTTATTTGCAAAGGGATATCCATTCGCTGATCGACGACCTGGCATTCAACCAGAATATTCAGACCGACTTTGGTGAGGTGCTCGACGTTTTGCGCCTTGTCCAGGAGTTCGACCCACCGGGAGTGGGAGCCAGAGACCTTCAGGAATGCCTTTTGCTGCAGATCAGGCGAAAGAAGCCCAGGACACGCCCGATCGAGCTGGCCGGCCTCATACTTGAAAAAAACTTCAATGATTTTACCCGCAAGCATTATGAAAAGATCAGGAAAAAGCACGGGCTTACCGACCGGGAGCTGAAAGAGGCCATCGACGAGGTCCTGAAACTCAACCCCAAACCTGGCAATTCGCTTCAGGGGTCGGGGAAATCGGCCCAATACGTGGTTCCCGATTTTATTGTCTCTCACAAAGACGGTGACCTGGAGCTGTCATTGAACTCACACAATGCCCCCGAACTGCGTATCAACCGGACCTATTCGGAGATGTTCCAGGCCATTGCAGAGTCGGGCGGCAAAACCGACAGGCGGCAGCGTGAGACCCTTTCGTTCGTAAAGCAAAAACTCGACAGCGCCAAGTGGTTCATCGATGCCATCCGCCAGCGACAAAATACCCTGATGGTTACCATGCAGGCCATCCTTAAATTCCAGAAAGACTATTTTATGTCGGGCGATGAAACCGACCTCAGGCCCATGATACTGAAAGACATCGCCGACATGGTGCAATTGGATATTTCGACTGTCTCCCGGGTGGCCAACAGCAAATACGTGCAAACCCCTTTCGGTACCTTTTTGCTCAAGGAATTCTTTTCCGAATCCCTGCAAACAGACACCGGCGAAGAAGTATCTACCAGGGAGGTGAAGAAGATCCTCCAGGAATGCATCGAGGCTGAAAGCAAGAAGAAACCCCTGACCGACGACGAGCTTGCCGTTATCCTGAAGGAAAAAGGGTATAACATAGCCCGGAGGACGGTGGCCAAGTACCGTGAGCAGCTTGGTATTCCCGTTGCCAGGCTTCGAAAGGAGTTGCTGTAATATGCAAATACCGAGTCCGCTGCCCAGGTTGTTTTCCACCTTGTTCCATCCCATGCTGATGCCAACCCTGGGCGTTTTCGTGCTGTTTCAACTCAACACCTACGTGGCCTATTCGGTAAGCGACCAGGCACGCCGGTTCATCATGCTGATGATCTTCATGAACACGGCCATTGCCCCGGTGTTGTCGGTCTTTATCCTGCAGCGCACCGGGCATGTGAAAGACGTTGCATTGCTTGAGCGGAGCGAACGGATCTTTCCGCTGATGATTGCCTCCCTCATGTTCTTTCTGACCTATTACCTGTTGCGGCAGATATCATTGCCCAGCCTGGTGTACTTTTACCTGTTGGGGGGTACCTTGCTGGTGCTGATCGCACTGACGGTTTCTTTTTTCTGGAAGATTAGCCTGCATATGATGGGCCTCGGGGGATTTACAGGCTTTCTGATTGTGGTATCCCTGCTTTTGCGCACCGAACTGTCATGGCTGCTGGTTTCAGCCATACTCGCATCGGGACTTACAGCCAGTGCACGCTTATTGCTGGGGGCGCACACCCCTGCCCAGGTTTATGCCGGATACCTGCTCGGACTGGGTGCGATGCTGCTGCTTTATGCCTGCCTGAGCGGATAGGCGGCAAGGCCTTCTAAAACAAAATAAAAGAAAAGCCCAGGGAAACGGGAAACATGTTTTCGGCCGGGTTGTCTTCGAAGATCCTTGTCAGGGTATATCCAAAGTGGAAGTTCAGGGAGCCGTAGCCCACCAGCGCGTTGAGGCCGATGCGGTAGCTAAGCAGGTTGTCGAGGCTGTGCTCCTTTATCTCGATGTCCCTGCCGGTAGGCCAGGGCTGTTGAATGGGCAACACGGGTCCGGCCCTCCCGTGGAATTTGGTATGGGCATTTACCAGATAATCGGCCTGAATGCCGGCATACAGCCTGAATGTCCTGGGTGTGTTGCGCGAACGGTACCTGAACTGAACGGGCACACCGAGGTAGTTGAGGCTGATCTTGTTTTTATCGTAATCTTCGATAATGGGCTGAAAACGGTAACCATCCATGACCGGATCGTAGGCATACACATGATCGCTGTAGAGATTATGCCCTGAAAACCCCAGTCCGGCGGCAATGCTGAAATTGCTTCGCCCGAGCGGCATATCCTGCATCATGGTCAGTCCCACTCCGCGTTGTATCGCCCTGAGGTCGATGTCCTGGGGGACTTCCTGCCACAGATCGGTAAACAAGGTAAGGATAAAACGGTCGGTGGGGTGCATTCGGGGTGGCTCGAACGCCATCGCGGTACTGCCAGCGAACAGCAAAAGGGACAGGATAAGTATGTTGCGCTTCATGGATTGGGGTAGTTTACGGACTTGGTTGGTTAAAATTAAGAAAAATCCATGTATTTTTCAAAGGATGACCAGTAGGGCATGGGGATTTTCAGGCGTTTGCCCGTATGCAGCACATCGCGGTACTGCTTTTTTTTGTCTTCCGGGCCGTGTTTCATCTGGGCATCCAGGGCGGCCAGATAGTGAGGGGTAAACGATCGCCTTACCAGGTAGGCAAGTAGGATACGGGGAAGGTAAAAACGGTTGAAGGGAAACAAGTTAACAGGCCTGACCCCCCTTTTGCGGCATACCTTCTGCCCTTCCCTGAGGGCAGCCAGGTACTGGCCGATGAGGGTATTGCTGGTTGCAAACAAGGTGGCGCCTCCTGATTTGCTGATCAGCCCCGGAAGGATGGCCGATATCAGGTATCGGTGTTGTATCCAGTCGGTTATTTTGTCTGTGGTCCGGGGGTTCATACCCGCCGATTCCATCATATCCGACACCTCTTGTACGCGTTGGCTGGTCTTCACGTCGACCTCCCCTATCAGGGTATGGGCTTTTTCAAAGAGGTAGCAGTTGATGCCGTTTTCGGTATAGCTCCCGGCAACCTTATCCGGATAGGCATAGAAGCACCTTCCTTTGGGAAAGTGATGGTTGACCAGTTTGAACTCATCCCAGATATTGCCCATGAACAGGATGTGGGCATTGCCCGAAAATTTGGCGATGTAGGGAATGGCATCTCCCAACTGGCTGTTTTTTACACTGACCACGATGAGGTCGAAAGGTTTGCGGGGATCCAGGCGGTCGATGGTTTTGGCCCTGAAAACGGTTTGGCCGTGAGGCGTCCCCTGGCTGCGCAGATCCGTATAGTTTATCGAAACCCCTGAGTGATTGTGCCTGACCAGGCGGTGCTTTCGTACAAGAAGGCTGACATCATGCCCCGATTCGTGCAATTGCCACGCATACGTGGTGCCGATGACCCCGGCACCGAAAAATAATATATTCATCGCTTTGCTCTTTATTCTGAAGTCTCACCAAAATTAACAACACTTGCGCATTATTTTACATTAATTTTATGCCTGACTTTCTTTTTGTAGGCCCAAACAAGAAAATAAGATGATGGCTGAGAGGTCAGGCCCTTCCTATCTGGACACTCCCCTGGACTATCTCAAAGGCGTCGGCCCCCAACGGGCCGGGCTGCTGAGGAGCGAACTGGGGCTGTTCACCTTTGCCGACCTGCTTACCTTTTTCCCATTCAGGTATGTTGACCGGAGCCGCTTCCACACCATTGGCCAGGTTAGCGAAGAGATGCCCTATGTGCAGCTCAGGGGCACTATCGACGACATCCGGCTTCATGGCAAGAACAGGACCACACGGATGACGGCCAGCCTGAAAGATCAGACGGGCAGGATGGAACTGGTGTGGTTCAGGGGTTTCAAATGGCTGAAAAACCGTTTCCTGCCCGGAGTGGAATACATCGTATTCGGCAAGCCGCAGCGCTATGGCCAACACCTCAGTATCGCCCACCCCGAAATCGAGCCGGTGAGCCCGGAAGCCATCAATCAGGTACCGGCCCTGCAGGCAGTATACAACTCCACCGAGAAACTCAGATCGAAAGGCCTGGACAGCAAGGGCATCGCCAGGCTGATGAAGACGCTGCTTCCGCTTGCCGGCAGCCACATCGGGGAAACCCTCCCCGGACATCTTCTCAGCTCGGTGAAATTGTTGCCGCGCAAGGAGGCCTTCTACCAGATCCATTTTCCGGGCAGCTTCGAGATGATGCAGAAAGCCCGGGCCCGCCTGAAGTTTGAAGAGCTGTTCTATATCCAGCTCAACCTGCTCCGAAATAAGCTCCTGCGCGAAGAAACAACAGAGGGTTATGTGTTCCCGCAAATCGGGCAGCTTTTCAACGGTTTTTTTCACCGGGAGCTGTCCTTTGAGTTAACCGGGGCACAAAAGCGGGTGCTGAAGGAGATCCGCGCCGACACCCTGTCGGGGCGGCAAATGAACAGGCTATTGCAGGGCGATGTGGGCAGCGGGAAAACCGTGGTCGCTGTCATGAGCATGCTGATGGCCCTGGATAATGGTTTTCAGGCATGCCTGATGGCCCCTACCGAAATACTGGCCTTCCAACATGCCGAATCGGTCAGTGCCATGCTGAATGGGCTTGATGTAAAAGCAGGCCTGCTGACAGGTTCCACCCGGCAATCAGAGCGGCGCAACATTCTCTCTGAACTCAAACAGGGCAGCCTGCAGGTGATCATCGGCACCCACGCCCTGATTGAAGATGTGGTAGAGTTTGAAAAACTGGGCATGGTGGTGATTGATGAACAGCATCGCTTTGGGGTGGCCCAGCGGGCCAGGTTGTGGTCAAAAAGCTCCACCCCTCCCCATGTGCTGGTTATGACGGCTACCCCGATACCACGTACCCTGGCCATGACAATTTATGGCGATCTGGAAATTTCGGTGATCGATGAGTTGCCCCCCGGACGCAAACCCATCAAAACAATTCACCAATACGACAGCCATCGACTGAAAGTATTCGGTTTTATGCGCCAGCAGATAAAAATGGGCCGGCAGGTATATGTGGTGTATCCCCTGATTCAGGAATCCGAAAAACTCGACCTCAAGGACTTGACCGACGGCTATGAGAGCATCGTAAGGGAGTTTCCCCTGCCCTACTATGCAGTAAGCATCCTCCATGGCAGGATGAGTCCGGCCGACAAGGACTTCGAGATGCAGCGATTTGTCAGGGGGCAAACCCAGATCATGGTGGCCACCACCGTTATCGAGGTGGGAATCGATGTGCCCAATGCCTCGGTCATGGTTATTGAAAGCGCCCAGCGTTTCGGGCTGTCGCAGCTGCATCAGCTGCGGGGGCGTGTAGGCAGGGGTGCCGACCAGTCTTACTGCATCCTGATGTCGGACAAACAACTCAGTGCCGATGCACGGAAGCGCCTGGAAGTTATGGTGTCGACCAACGATGGTTTTCAGATTGCCGAAGCCGATCTTCAGCTTCGGGGTCCCGGCGACATCCAGGGTACCCAGCAGAGCGGGATCCCCGAACTGAAAATCGCTGACCTGGCCAAAGACGGGCCCCTGCTGTCGCTTGCCCGGCAGCAGGCGAGGGCATTGCTTGAAAAGGATCCCGGATTGCAGATGCCCGCAAACAGCCTGCTCAAAAGGCAGCTTCAGTTGCTCTACCGCGACAGCCTGAGCTGGAGCCGAATCAGCTGATAAAAAAAGCCACCAGGGTTTCTGGCGGCTTTTTGTTTTTTTCGTGTGCCGGGGGTTAGTTCAGCCTGAAACGGATGGGCATATTGAACTGAACCCTCACGGGCTGGCCTCTTTGCCTTCCCGGTTCCCAGCGGGGCATCATGCGCACAACCCTGACTGCTTCTTCATCGCAACCACCTCCAATACCACGCAAAATCCGCACATCGGTCACACTGCCGTCTCTCTCCACCACAAAGGTGATGAAGACGGTTCCCTGGATTCCGGCTTCCCTGGCCATCTGCGGATACCTGAGGTTGTCCTCAAGAAATTTCTGCCTGGCAGCTTCCCCGCCCGGAAATTCGGGCTGGTCTTCCACCACGGTAAAAATAACCTCTTCGTCCACCTCTTCTTCTGCTTCGAATATGATGGGGGTGAACTCCTGGACCTCGCTCAACACATCGGCATCAAAATCAATGGTAAACTCTTCTTCCAGTTCAATGTCGTCGTCTACAATAATCAGCTCCTGGGTGGGTTCGGGAGGGGGTGGCGGCGGGGGTACCTCCGGCCGGGTGATCGGGATGTCCTCTTCTTCGATGAAGTCAATTTCGAGGGCACCGAGATCGATCTCCGTCCTTTCGTATTGCTTCCATTCAAAAGCCACCAGTGCCGCGCCAAGCGCCAGGGCAATCCCTATCTGGAGGAAAATGCGCTTTTTGCTTTCCAGGTCTGCTTTGGGTGTTTTTTTCGCTTCCATAACAAGTGGTTCTAGTTGGTTTTACAGGCTGTTGCTTTGCTACAAACGGATCCCTTGAAAATAATTTGCTAATATACGCAGTATTTTTAAAAAATCAAGACAAGTACCGCAATTCAATTGGTTGTTAACGATCCTTCCTTTGATGACCGGAAGACTTCAAAGAGGATCACTCCAAAAACCGTTCCAAATCCGTTGGCCAGGACATCGGCGAGACTCCCGTGTCTGTCGGTCAGGCAGCAAAATTGCCAATATTCGGTGATCGCCCCGTATCCGATACCGGTGATGATGCTCAGGACAATGCGCCGGCGCCAGCTGCCGCTTCCGCCTGTACGCTGGTTTTTGAAAAAGCCCGATGCCAGCAGGATGCCAAAAACAGAAAACAGGGCAAAATGGATGAACTTGTCTATCAGGGGGATATCCAAAAGGCCTGTTTCGGGAATGCTGGCAGAGGGAATGCTGACCGCAGCCAGTATCACCAATCCCCAGATAAGGGCAGGAAGAAAAAACAAAAAATTCCTTTTTACGGAGGTCGCCGGCATGGAGAGTTTTTTGCAGATCAGGCGCCGACCAGCTTCCTGTATTGTTCGGACCCCAGCAATTCATCGGCCTGGGAGGCATCTGCCATTTTAATCCGGATGATCCATCCCTCGCCATAGGGGTCTTTGTTGATGATGTCGGGAGAGGATTCGAGTTCTTCGTTGAACTCAAGCACCTCGCCATCCAGCGGCATGAACAGATCGGATACCGTTTTTACGGCCTCGATGCTGCCAAAGGTCTCTTCACGGTCCAGGGTTTCGCCCACGGTGTCCACTTCCACAAAAACTATGTCGCCCAATTCGTTTTGTGCAAAATCGGTGATGCCGATGGTGGCGGTGTCGCCTTCGATCATGACCCATTCATGATCTTTGGTGTACTTCAGATTGTCGGGGATATTCATTGATCGGGGGGTTTAGGTGTTTAGCTCAGAGGAGTGTTCAGGAGCCAAAAATACAATCTTTTTCAAAACAAAAAAAACATATTTTCGCCAGGTCAGTTCAAGCCGTAACCGCCCAAACCCGAAGAGATAGCGATTTTAGTTGCCCCTATTTTGCCGCCTGCTCAGAGCAGCCCCAGCTCCAGCATGGCGGCGTCCGACATGTTTTCCTTTGACCATGGTGGCTCGAAGACCAGTTTCACCCTGGCCTCGTTCACCCCCTCGAGTTGTTCGACCGCAGCGGCTACCTGCCTGGGCAGTTCATCTGCCACCGGACAATTGGGGTTGGTCAGCGTCATGGTGACGTTCACCCTGCCTGCATCTTCGACATCGATGCCGTAAATCAGCCCCAGGTCATACACATTGACCGGGATCTCCGGATCGAATACCGTTTTCAGGGCATCGACAACCTGCTCTTCCTTAATCATGTTGTGTGTGTTTGCCGGTTTCTGTGCGCTGAAAGGCCAGCGCATACAATTTCATTTGCCTGATCATATTCAGCAAGCCATTGGCGCGTGTCTGCGACAGGTGTTCCTTCAGCCCGATCCGGTTAATGAAGTCCAGCTCGGCATCGATGATATCCCGGGGCGGCTGTCCGGACAATACCCTGATAAGCAAAGCCACGATCCCCTTGGTGATTAGTGCGTCGCTTTCGGCCGAGAAATATACCTTGCCGTTTTCGTAGCGGGCATGCAGCCATACACTGGCCTGACAGCCGCTGATCAGGTATTTTTCCACCTTGTATTCGGCCGGAATGGAGGGAACCGATTTGCCCAACTCGATGATATAGTTGTATTTATCCATCCAGTCATCGAAAAGTTCAAACTCATTGATGATCTCTTGCTCTCTTTCTTTGATGGTCATTTGGGTTGCATTTTTAGCCGATGGGGCAAAGGCCGCGGGCAGACCGTGGGGGTTCCGGTCTGGCCTATTGCAGCAGTTCTTTCTTATCTTCTTCAGACAGCTTCAGGTCACTTCCTGCCTTAAAGGGTCCTGGCCGGCTCAGGATCAGGAAAATCAACACAATGGCCAGTACCAGGATCAGGTTGGTATCGGCAGTGAGCAGGAAAAAGAGGGAGATCAGCAAGCCCGCTGCCCCTATGAGCCAAAGCCTGAGGCTGGTGGCCTTGCGGTAATGGGCCATTTTATCTTCCAGCGGCCATTCTTGCGGTATCCGGTGTATCTTTTTTTGTACCAGGGCATAGGCCAGCACCAGCAGGACACCGGCAAGGATATAGGCCAGGGTCTTCATTCCGGCAAAGAGGCCGGGGTCGTGTGCGAGTACAGGGCCGAAATTGCTCACCATGATAGAAACGAATACCAGCAGGAGGATCAGGGAGAAAAATACTTTCCCATAGTGCTTGTTTGCTGCTTTCAGATGACCGTAACCGCTGAGTTGTTTCATTGCTTTTGTGGGGTTTGTGGTTCAGGCGAACATTTCCCTGACCCTGGCCAGGCCGTGTACAAGCAGATCAATTTCCTGCCTGGTGTTGTACAGGCCCAGGGATGCCCTTACCGTGCCGGGAATCTTGAAAAAGTCCATGATGGGTTGTGCGCAATGGTGTCCGGTGCGCACGGCAATGCCCAGCTTGTCGAGTATGGTGCCGGTATCGTAAGGGTGAATGTCGTCAAACACAAAGGAAACCACCCCGGCACGCTGCCCGGCCGTGCCAACGAAGCGAATCTTGTCGAGGGCGCCCAGCTGCGAAATGGCATAGTTGAGCAGGTCGTCCTCATAGGCGGCTATCTGTTGCTGGCCCAATCCCTTAATGAAAAGCAGTGCTGTTTCCATGCCAAGCACATCGGCCACATTCGGGGTGCCTGCCTCGAACTTGAAAGGCAACTCACTGTAAGTGGTCTTCGAAAAACTGACCTCCCGGATCATTTCGCCTCCTCCCTGGTAGGGGGGCATGCTGTTGAGCCATTCCTCCTTGCCGTAAAGCACCCCCACTCCCATGGGGCCGTACACCTTATGGCCCGAAAAACAATAAAAGTCGCAGTCGAGCGCCTGCACATCGACCGGGAAGTGCGGCGTTGCCTGTGCCCCATCGATCAGCACCGGGATGCTTTTCTCATGGGCCAGGTCGATGATCTCCCTGACAGGATTCACTGTCCCGAGGGCATTGCTTACATGGGTGACGGCCACGATCTTTGTCTTTTTATTGAGCAGGTCGCGGCAGCCCTCCATGTCCAATTCACCTGCCTCATTCATCGGGATCACCTTCAGAAAGGCTTCCCTTTCCTGGCAGGCGATCTGCCAGGGAACGATATTGGAGTGATGTTCCATGGCCGATATCAGCACCTCGTCGCCCGGCATGACGAATTTCTTACAGAAGGAGTTAGCCACCAAATTAATGGCCTCGGTGGTGCCCCGGGTAAAGATGACTTCCTGAGGGCTTCCGGCATTGATGAAGCCCTTGACCGTTTCCCGGGCCTTCTCGTAGGCCACCGTGGCCTGCTGGCTCAGGTAGTGGGCACCCCGGTGGATGTTGCTGTTTTCCTGCTCGTAGTAAATGCGCAGCCTTTCCATCACCGCCCGGGGTTTCTGGGTGGTGGCGGCATTGTCGAGGTAGACCAGGGGGCGGCCATTGACCTCTCGTTGCAATATGGGGAATTCTTTTCGAATGTTATCGTGCTGCAGGCTCATGGGCCGGTTGGTTTAGAGTTTGCTCAGGTCGATGTTGAAGCTTGTGGGTTCCTTGCTGTTGCAATGCAGTACGCATTGGTCGCAAATGGACAGTTCGCCCTTCAGACGTTTCTCTACCAAATGATGTATCCTGTCGCGAAGGGCTTCAATGGAGATTTTTTGCACCACTTCGCTGGCGAAGGCGATCATCATCATCTGCCGAGCTGTTCGTTCGCCCAGCCCCCTCGACCTCATATAGAACATGGCCTCGGGGTCCAGTTGGCCAACGGTGGCCCCGTGGGAGCATTTTACATCGTCTGCATAGATCTCCAGATGGGGCTGGGTGTTGGTCCTGGCGTCGTCGGTAAGCAGGATGTTGTGGTTGTTCTGATTGGCCCTGGTTTGCTGTGCCATTCTGCGCACCAGCACCTTCCCCGAAAAGACGGCCCTGGCCTGATCATCGAGGATGCCCTTGTACAATTGATTGCTCTCGCAGGCTTCGGAGCGGTGATCTATAAAGATCTGGCTGTCGACATGCTGGTTGCTGTCTACCAGGTAGAGGCCATTGTGGTCAGAGCGGCTTCCAGTACCGTGGATGTTGACATCCACCAGATTCTTGGTGAAACCTCCGTTCAGGGTGATGATGTTGCTGGTGAGCTTGCTCGAGGTGTCCTGATAAAAGAAGTTGCTGGTCACCAGGGCCGAGTTCCGGCCCTTGTTCTGAATCTTATAGTGATCAATAACGGCATTTTCGCGGGCAAACACCTCCATGACCGTATTGGTGAAACTGATATTGTGGGTGAGCGAATGGTCTCAGTGTACCAGGGTGAGCCTGGCATCCTTTTCGGCTACCACCAGGTGGCGGGGATGGAAAAATACAGGTTTGTCTTCGTTTACGATATTGATCAGCTGTATGGGTTTTTCAACCTTTACCCCCTCGGGCACGTATATGAACAGACCGTCCTGGGCAAATGCGGTATTGAGCGAGGCCAGGCCGTATTCTTCTATCCTGGCAGCTTTCCCGTAAAAGCGGTCGATCAGTTCGGGATATACCTCCATGGCTTTGGCCAGACTGCCGATGATGGTGCCGTTGGGAAGTTTGGTCAGGGGAGCGGTTTTGTATACGAACCAACCGTTGAGCAGGGTGATGCTGAATGTATCCAGGTCATACACCTCGCAGGTGAAAATCTTGTCGGTGTCCATGTTCCGGCTCCGGTTGCTGAAATCGAAACTGTATTCGGTGTTCAGCAGGGGGCTCAGGTCGGTAAACCTCCAGTTTTCCTGATGGGTTTCCGGGAAGCCATTGTCTCTGAAGCGGGCAATGGCATGCTTGCGCAATCTGTTGACCAGGGGGGTGGAATGTCCCTGAATGGCTTGCTGGTTTTCTTTGAAGAGTTCGAGCAAGCTGTCTTTGATCGCTGTGCTTTGTGTCGTTTCCATAATGGGATTGCTTCCTTGAGTCAGCCTCCGGTTCAGGCCCCGGTGGCTTCGCCGGTTTCTTTCTTGACCCATTCATATCCTTTTTCTTCCAGTTCGAGAGCCAGCCCCCTGCCTCCGCTTTTGATGATGCGTCCGTCGTAGAGCACGTGAACGAAATCGGGGATGATGTAATCGAGAAGCCGCTGGTAATGAGTGATCACTATGGTGGCGTTGTTTTTGCTTCTCAAACTGTTCACCCCATTGGCCACCACCTTGAGTGCGTCAATATCCAGACCGGAGTCAGTTTCGTCCAGGATGGCCAGCCGTGGTTCCAGCATGGCCATCTGAAAGATCTCGTTCTTCTTTTTTTCTCCTCCCGAAAAACCTTCGTTAACCGAGCGGTTGGTGAGCTTCGACTGAATGTCGACCATCCGTTTCTTCTCCTCCATCAGCTTCAGGAATTCTGCGCCGGTGAGGGGGTCCAGGCCGAGGTGTTTGCGTTTTTCGTTAATGGCCGTACGCAGGAAGTTGGAGATGCTCACCCCGGGTATTTCAACCGGGTATTGAAACCCGAGGAAGATGCCTTCTCTGGCCCGCAATTCGGGCGACATGTCAAAAATGCTCTCTCCCATGTAGTCCACTTCGCCCTCATCGACATCAAACTTGTCGCGGCCGGCGATCACCGCAGCCAGCGTGCTCTTTCCCGAGCCGTTGGGCCCCATGATGGCGTGTACCTCCCCTTCTTCCACTTCGAGGCTGAGTCCTTTGATGATGGGTTTCCCAACGATGGAGACTTTCAGGTTGTTTATCCGTAACATCTGTTTCCTGTGTTTTTTAAGTTGTCAATCATTAACCAACGCTGCCTTCCAGGCTTACAGACAAGAGTTTTTGTGCCTCCACGGCAAACTCCATGGGCAGTTTGGAGAGCACCTCCTTGGCATAGCCGTTCACGATCAGGCCGATGGCCCCTTCCATATCGATGCCACGCTGGAGGCAGTAAAATAACTGGTCTTCGGAGATCTTGCTGGTGGTGGCCTCGTGTTCCACAATGGAACTCTGATTACCTACCTCCACGTAAGGGAAGGTATGTGCTCCGCACTGATCTCCCAGCAGCAGGGAATCGCACTGGGAAAAGTTCCTGGCGTTCTCGGCTTTTCGGGTTGTTTTGACAAGCCCCCGGTAGCTGTTGTTGCTGCGTCCGGCCGAGATCCCCTTGCTGATGATGGTGCTGCGGGAGTTTTTCCCAAGATGGATCATCTTGGTGCCGGTATCGGCCTGTTGCATGTTGTTGGTAACGGCCACAGAGTAGAACTCTCCCGTTGTGTGGTCGCCCTTCAGCACCAGGCTGGGGTATTTCCAGGTAATGGCCGAACCGGTCTCAACCTGGGTCCACGATATTTTGGAATGATCGCCTTCGCAGACCCCCCTTTTGGTCACAAAGTTGTAGACCCCCCCCTTGCCGGATTTGTCGCCGGGCCACCAGTTCTGAACGGTGGAGTACTTTACCTCTGCGTTTTTGTGGGCGATGATTTCGACAATGGCCGCATGCAGTTGGTTTTCGTCTCGTATGGGGGCCGTACAGCCCTCCATATAGCTGACATAGCTATCTTCTTCGGCAACGATCAGGGTGCGTTCGAACTGCCCGGTATTGGCTGCGTTGATCCGGAAATAGGTCGACAGCTCGAGGGGGCAGCGAACCCCCCTGGGGATGAAGGCGAAGGATCCGTCGCTGAATACCGCCGAATTGAGGGCTGCAAAAAAATTGTCGGTATGGGGAACCACGCTGCCCATGTATTTTTTGATCAGTTCGGGGTGCTTGTGCACAGCCTCGCTGAACGAGCAAAAGATAATGCCCTGCCTGGCAAGGGTTTCCTTGAAGGTGGAGCCCACCGATACGCTGTCCATGACCGCATCCACTGCCACACCGGCCAGTTGTTTTTGTTCGCTCAGGGGGATACCCAGTTTTTCGAACGTCTCCAACAGTTCCGGATCAACCTCGTTCATGCTTTCGTATTTCGGCTTTTTACGGGGTGCCGAATAATAGATCAGCTCCTGGTAGTCGATGGGTGGGAATTGTACATGGGCCCACTGGGGCTCCTTCAATGTTTTCCAGTGCCGGAATGCCTCCAGCCTGAACGCCAGCATGAATTCGGGTTCCTTCTTTTTGGCCGATATAAAACGTATGGTATCCTCGCTGAGTCCCCGGGGGGCCTGGTCCATCTCAATATCGGTATAGAATCCGTATTTGTAGTCCGAACCGGTAAACTCTTTCAGTATCTTATTGTTGTCTGCCATTGGATAGCCAGTTTTCCCGATAAAACAGTATTTCTGCAGGCTTTTGGCCGGCAAAGCCTGCCGGTTGTTCACAAGCCGGCGCCGCTTATTTAGATTAAGTATAAATTGGTATGCAAAGATAATAAAGCTGCCCGGTTTTTACAATCCACCCGCCGATTTACGTGGGTTACCCGGGCTCAGTGATCCCGCCTGCCCCCGGGCCGCAGCAGGGAGATGTCTCCGACCATTTCCAGTCCGGCCTTGCGCCCCACCTCCTCAAACAAAACCCGGCCGTTTTTGTCGGAAAGCTCCACAGCGATCTCGGCACGCAAACTTTCATGGATTATCCGTTGCATCAGGCCCTCACTGGGTGCCTTGAGCGAACCTTTCGACCCGGGCGTCTCTTTTCGCATGCCCCTTACAGACAACTGAAAATCCCTGCTTCGTATCAGGATGTCGGTATGTTGCCCGTGGTGTTCAAGCCGGATGATTCTGGCTCCGGTGTGGGTGGCAAAGGTGATCAGCCTGCCCCCGTATAAGAGGAAACCCAGGAAGCCCGTAAAGGAACTTCCCATCCAGGGAATCCTTGCTACCGAGAGCATCATTGAGGTGGCGACTTGCTTAAAATGATTGGTTTGCATCCATATCCATGACAGGGGCATTGATCTCCCCCAGTCTTTTTCGATATAGCCTCTGCCTCCGGTAAAATCTGCCGTTTTGCCATCCAGTTCCAGGGCACCCTCGATGCGGTGATCCAGGCTTACCAGGCCGTGGTAGCATTCCATCATGGGCATGTAGCGATACCAGCCCATGATACCCGGCCTTTTGAATGTGGCCGGATAGGGGGTTTGTTCTCTGAAGCGCAGCTTTCCGCTGATGCGGCTGTTGCCGGAATCCAGATTGAGTTCCATGCCCCCGGACCAAAAATGATTGCCGGCTACAGACACTGCAAAGTTTTTTTTTGAAAAACGGAAGGCATCGGTGGGGTATCTGAAATACCAGGTTTGCCCGTTTTCGCCGTTGATGACCTGAACAAAAGCGTGGTGGTCGGTGTCGGTGAGGGATATGCCCGGAATGACGGCCAGGCTGTGCTCCAGGCCGGGACCGACCTGTTTGAAGTACCATCCCTCGAAATACCTGCGTTTTCTAAGGTTTCCCTGATAGAAGGCAGGATGCCAGATCTTTTTCAGGTCGTAGATGCCGGGCATTGTACGTCCTCCCTGAATGTTTGTGCCATATTCCATGGGTGTTGAGTATCTGTTTACACAAACAAGCGGGAGGCCAAAAAGTTCGGGCTGTTTGCCCGGGGCCGGATCAGCCGGTATTTTCGCCGGGCACAATCAATTTAAAGCCTATGCCGTGCACATTGAGCAATTCGACGTCGGGGTCGTCTTTCAGGTATTTTCGCAGCTTGGCAATGTACACGTCCATGCTCCGGGCATTGAAGTAATTGTCGTCGAACCATATCTTGTTCAGGGCTTCGGACCTATCCAGCACATCGCCGACCCTGTCGCACAACATTTTGAGCAGTTGGGCCTCCTTGGAGGTCAATTTCTGCTCCTTATCTTTGATTTTCAGAATCTGCCGGGTGTAATCGAAGGTGTATCTGCCAAGGTGAAAAAAGGATTTTCCCGACTCCAGGGGTTTTTCTGAATAAGTACGGCGGTAGATCGCATTGATCCTCAGCAGCAGTTCCTCCATGGCGAAAGGCTTGGTCAGGTAATCGTCTGCCCCGATCTTGAGACCTTCCAGGATGTCTTCCTGCATGTTCTTGGCCGTAAGGAACAAAATGGGGACTTTTTTGTCGATCTTCCGGATGTCCCTGGCCAGGCTAAAACCGTCCTTGACCGGCATCATCACGTCCAGCACACAAAAAGTGTAATTCTCGCGTAAAAAGGCTTCGTGGGCTTTCTGGCCGTCGGTGCAAAGGGTGGTAGGATAGCCTTTGGCCTCGAGGTATGCTTTCAGTATGGTGCCCAGGTTGGGATCATCTTCGGCAAGCAGAATCCTGATTTTCGGCTGTTCCATGTTTTCGGGTTGTTGGTGTGTGGCCTCAGCCTTCATGCCCGTTGTGACCGAAAGGAATGAATACGCTGAAACGGGATCCTTTAGTTGGTTCGCTTTCCAGGGAAATATGCCCCCCATGTTTTTCGACAATGGCTTTCACGTAACTCAGGCCAAGGCCGAAACCTTTCACATCGTGAATATTTCCTGTGGAAACCCTGTACAAGTTATCAAAAATTTTCTTTTGATTGCTGCGGCTGATGCCAATTCCCTTGTCTTCGAAGTGCACGGTCACCCCATTGCTGCTGTTTTCGGTACTGACCCTGATTTCGGGCTGGTAGGGTGAATATTTGTTGGCATTGTCAAGCAGGTTCGAGAACACATTGATCAGGTGGACCTTATCGGCCATAACAGTTGGGTGTGCTGCGCGCAGATCGGTGGTGATGCGGCCTTGTTTGGCGCCCACCTGCAGCCCGATCTTCTGAATGGCATCCTCAATGAGTTCATGTAGGTTGATCCCGCTGAAGTTGAGTTTTATTCTGGCCTTTTCTATCAGGGCGGTTTGCAATACTTTTTCCGTTAAAAGCCCCAACCGTTCGTTTTCTTCATTGATCACATTGATGTAACTTTCATAGAGGGTTTCCGACTTGTTGATGTCCTGGTCGCGAAGTGCCTGGCAGGCCAGAGAGATGGTGGAAATCGGCGTTTTCAGCTCGTGGGTCATGTTGTTGATAAAATCGTTCTTCATCACCGAAAGCTTTTTTTGCCTGATCACGGTAAGGATGGTGATGGCAAAGGAAGAGATGATGATCATGATCAGGATCAGGGAGGCCCCCAGCATGGTGTTCATCTGCGAAAGGATATACCTGTCCTGTCTCGGGAAATGCAGCAGAAGGTATTCGTGGTTCTGGAAAATTTCGTTTGGGAACAAATGGAAGGCATACTGGCTCTGGAGAAGCTCCTGGGTGTGCTGCCCTGTTTTTTCCCCGACCAGGACGTGATGTACCGGATTGTATACGCCGAATTCATAAGGAGTGTTGATCCCCTGTGCGAGCAACTCGCCAGACAGCAGGGAGTCAAGCGATGAAATGCTCCGTTGGTCGGATACCTGGAAGGTATAGCGGTTGGAGAACAAGTCCTCGAACAGGTCGTTGATGATCCGGCTCCTTTCGTAAAAGGTGGTGTACGGATCGTTAGCGAGGCCGGGATCGGGGCTGGGCAGGTAACCGCTGCTGTGGTCGGGGACCATGCCGTTGGTGGTTACCAGGCTGGTGTCGTGCGTGTCCGGCTCCTGCTCAGGATTTCTTTGTTCGCCGAACCGAAAACCGAACTCCTGCCAGAAGATGTTTTGGCCTGCCTCATCCTGAGGAAGTTGTTCGGAGTGTCTGGAAAAGATCTGATCGTAGTAAAAACGGTTCAGCGAATCGATCATCTGGTTCAACTGCTTCAGATGATGATTGCGGTTTTGCTGCTCGACCATTTTTCTGGCCAGCTCCTGTTTGTTGAATTTGTAAATGGCCCTTGAGGCCGCCTCGCTTACCCCCCGCTCAAAGTTGATCTCTTTAACGGCCACGGCATTGCGGATCCAATACAACTGAATGCCCAGCAGTCCGAGCAGCGAAAGTGTGATGGCCGCCACCACCAGTATGATCAGCCTTTTTTTCATTCAACGGCAATGCAGTAAGATTTCCAAACAGTCCGGTCTGCATGGCCCCTGCCAGGGGTGCCTCATGCAGCTACACAAAGGTAAGGGGGAAATCGTGTCGGCCCAATTGTTTAACACAATTTAACACCCCCCTGGCTGTTTTAAGTGGGTGATACAGAGAATTCTGCAGTCAGACCCGGAAGCGCTCTGCCGCCTTGGGCCAATCGACCAGTTTCCAGAAGCCCTCAATGAACTCGGGACGGCGATTCTGGTAATCAAGATAGTAGGCGTGTTCCCACACATCGCAGGTGAGAAGCGGTGTCTGCCCCGAGCGCAGGGGGTTCCCGGCATTGGCAGTCTGGACGATTTCCAGCTTCCCCTCCTTGTTTTTGACCAGCCAGGCCCAGCCCGAGCCAAACAATGTGGCGGCTGCCTCAGAGAATTCATCCTTGAACTTGCCGTACGATCCAAAGGCTTCCTCTATGGCCTGCATCAGTTCTCCCTGAGGTTCGCCACCCCCGTTGGGTGAAAAGCCTTCCCAGAAAAAGCTGTGGTTCCACACCTGTGCCCCGTTGTTGAAGATGCCGCCTTCGGCCTTCAGGATGATCTCTTCGAGGCTGGCGTCTTCAAAATCTGTGCCGGGGATCAGGCCATTGAGCTTTTTTACGTAAGTCGCATGGTGCTTCCCGTAGTGGTATTCGATGGTTTTTTTCGAAATGTAGGGTTCGAGTGCTTCGGGCGAATAGGGCAGTTTGGGTAATTCGTGTTTCATGGCAATGGTTTTTGGGGTTTAAATGAATTGATTCAAATTACATAAATTTTTCTTTTATTCCAAACTTACCTCATTTTTCCAGGTGTTCGCAGGCACACAGTATCGGCTGTCTGGCCGGGAGCATGGCCGGTGGGGGTGGGCGAAGGGGTTCCCGGCAGAAAGACCCTGCGGTTCGAATAATTGGGCCGGCATCTGTTTTTTGGGTTTTTGTGGGGGGCATTTTGTACTTTTGTTTCCCGAATGCCATGGCGGGCTTGCCGCCTTCAACAAACAGAATACCATGCCACAAGGCTTCTTCGCAGGGCTGGCGTCCGCACTTCTTTTTGTATTTGTTTGCCACAGGGCAATGCCGCAGGTAAGCCAGGAAGACTTTGAGGCCCTCATGGCCCTTTACCAGGCTGCCAATGGCGAAAACTGGAGCAACAACCAGGGATGGGACACCCAGGCGAGCCGGTTTGATGTAAACAGTAGTTGGCATGGGGTATTTGTTCAGGGTGGGCGTGTGCGGCAACTCATCCTGCCCGCAAACAACCTGTCCGGCTTCATTCCGACCGAAATCGGGAACCTGACCGATCTGAGCATCCTGAACCTGGGCAACAACCAGCTCGACGGGTCCATTCCCACGCAGATCGGACAGCTCGGCCGGCTGATGGAACTCGATCTCAGCCGCAACGTCCTGGATGGCCCCATCCCTTCGGAAACTGGTATGCTGGGCATGCTCACCCACCTCTACCTTTATGAGAATCAACTCAGTGGCCACATTCCTGATGAAATCGGCAACCTGAACAACCTCAGGATCTTATGGCTTAACGGGAACCGGCTGAGCGGCCCCATCCCTCCCCAGATCAACGACATGCCCTATTTGCGTTATATCCGCCTGCAGGAAAACCAACTGAGCGGCCCCATCCCTTCTGCGATCGGAAAGCTGCCCGCCCTGACCAATCTCAGGCTGGAGGGCAACCAATTGTCGGGGTCTCTGCCTGCCGCCCTGGGGCAGCTGGCCAATCTGGAAGCGTTGTGGGTAAACGGGAACCTGCTTTCCGGCGCGGTCCCGGACGAAATAACGGGACTTGCCAGGCTGACCCAGCTCCACCTGCACAACAACCGGTTCGACCGGCTGCCCGATTTGTCGGGACTTCCGGCTTTAATGGTCCTGAGGCTGGAAAACAACCGCTTCCATTTCGATGCTCTGGAGCCTCATTACGGCATGCCGGGCGATTTCCGGTATATCCCCCAGGCAAAAACAGGGGAAGAAGAACAGCATTTCCTGTCCTATGGCGAATCGCTGGAGCTCTCTGTCAGTGTTGGGGGGCAGTACAACTCTTACCAGTGGCTCAGAAACGGCGAAGAGATCCCCGGGGCCACCTCGCCGGGATATGAGATCGTTTCGTTCTCGCCGGGTGAGGAGGGGATCTATGTATGCCGCATAAGCAATGAAGTGGTGTCCGGCCTGACCCTGGTTTCGGAAAACATCCTGGTTTTGCCCCCCATGAGCGACCTGTCCATCACCAAAGAGGGCCCGGAATTGGTGGTAGCCGGGCAGGAACTGGTATACATCATCGAAGTGTTCAATAACGGGCCTTCGCTGGCAGAGGAAGTGGAAGTGGCTGAGTTGATGCCCGCAGGGCTTGTGGAGGTGGCCTTCAATACCGACGGCGGAGATCAGTGGATGGGCTGGAATTCGCCTTATATTTACGGGGAGCTGCCCCCCGGAGAAGACTTCCGTATTTACCTCCGCGCCCTGACCGTGACCGGGTTGGAGCAGGGGCATAAGCTTATAAATGAAGCCAGTGTAAGCAGCACAACTTCCGATCCCATTCCCGGCAACAATGCCGGCACCCATATCACCAGCGTCGAAACCCTGGCCGACCTGATCCTTGTCAAAAGCGGGGAAACCGGGCCGGTAACCGCAGGAGAATCCGTTATCTATCACATGGAGGTCGGCAATACCGGTCCTTCCGATGCCAGGGGTGTACGGGTGGAGGACGACATCCCTGCCGGGCTTCTGAACCCGGAGTTCAGCAACGATGGCGGAAGCAGCTGGTCCCGGTGGGATGGCGCTTACGAATACGGCATACTGCCGGCGGGCGAGCATTTTACAATACTGCTCCGTGCCGTGGCCGACCCCGCTTTGCCCGGCGGCAGCGAACTGGTCAACCAAGCCCTGGTTCGGGCCGTCACCTACGACCCCGATACCACAAACAATGCCGGCAACCACCGGTTGACGGTGAATGCCGAAGCCAGGCTGCAGATCGGATTGACGGCCGACCCCGACACGGTTTATGCCGGGAACATCCTGCACCATACCATTTATATGGAAAACCTGGGCCCGTCTCTGGCAAGGGATGTGGTATTGGCCGGCGATCTGCCCCAGGGCTTGCAGCAGCCGCTGTACAGCACCGATGGCGGGAATGTCTGGCAGGAATGGGTCAGCCCCTATACTTACGGGAGCTTGTCGGTGGGCGATTCCGTTGAGATCCTGCTGAGCAGCATCACCGATCCCGGGCTGCCGGAGGGGACGGTGCTGACCAGGGAGATCAGCCTGTCTTCCTCCACCAGCGTTCCCGATCCCGGCCCCCTGAGCACTGCGGTCGACGTGGTAGTGGAAACACGGGCCGACCTGGCCCTTGTCAAGACGGCTGCCCCTTCGCCGGTGGTTGCAGGGCAGGAAATCGGTTACACCCTGGTGGTCACCAATAATGGTCCGAGCCACGCCGGGGGTGTCTGGCTGGCGGATTCATTGCCCCGGAAAGTGGTTTTTCTGGGTGCAGACAACAACGGTGTTCCTGGCCAGGGGGTGGTCAACTGGGACCTTGGTTTGCTGGCGGCGGGCGACAGCGTGGTGCTGAACCTGCTATGCCTGGTGGGATCGGATGTTGAGAGGGGCAGCAAGCTGTACAATTCGGCCCTGGCCGGCAGTGACACCCACGACCCCGATCCCGGCAGGGCATTTGCTGGCGTCGAAACCCTGGTCAAAACCCGTTCGGTACTGAGCATGGTCAAAAACGCCCCGGCCGAACCGGTGGCTGTTGGCAATGAAGTGGTGTTCGGGCTCAGACTGACCAATGACGGCCCTTCGCACGCACCGGGGATCGTGGTGACCGATTTGCTGCCATTCGGCCTGGAGTTTGTTTCGGCCCAACCCCATGCATCCTTCGACCCGGCTGCCGGAATGGTCGGATGGGAACCCCTGGGCCTGCCGGCCGGCGAAAGCATGCTGCTGGAGCTGACCACCCTGGTAAACACCAGCCTGGAACACGGATCGGTGGTGGTGAATGTAGCCGTGGCCGATGCGGAAAGCGCTCCCCAACCGGCGGAGAGCAACCCGGCCGAACTGCTTGTGTGGCAAACCGAAGCGGTAAAGATAATTCCCAATGCCTTCATGCCCGGAAGCGATATACCGGCAAACCGTGAGTTTAAGCCCGATTTCTGGATCGTGCCCCAAAATTACCGGCTCGCTATATACAATCGCTGGGGCAGCGAGGTTTTTTCCACCAGCAACCCACAAGAGGGCTGGGGCGGAACCTACTCAGATTCGGATGCCCCACAGGGGGGGTATATTTATCATGTTTCGTATGTGGACCATTTCGGGGAGGCCAGGGAGCACCGCGGGACGCTGATGCTGATCAGGTAGCGGCCCGGGCCACCACGGCCTTAATGAACGGACCTGCCTAAGGGGGCGGCAGCGGTACGGTGGAAATAATACATTTGCTTCCCGGAAATGCTACTTCCGGCCACTTCAGGAATAAGTGCCCGGAGGTCATGCGCGGATGCCAGAAAAAGGCAGGTAAAGATCAGAATATCAAGATAGAGGATGCTCTGATACAGGACTCCGAAGACTTCATAGAGCGCAGAAGACCTGTTTGTCGATAATATGCGATGAAAAGGTATGCAACAACATTAAACGTACTCTTTGATGATGAGGCACATACTAAGGATTGTCCGGATATTGGCAACTTCAGCAAACTCACCAATTGCGTTATCGAACATGATGGTGTCCGCAAACGGACATTGGTGTACGTTTTTGTGCAGATGTCGGTTCAGAATAATGAGTCGTGACGTTGATAAGGGAATGAAACCAAGGCGAATGCGGGAATTTGCATGTTTTTTGCTTAATTTGCCGGAGAAAATGGTCCTCTGTAAACAACCATCAGCATTCAAACCTGACACCTCAACAAAGTGATGAGCACATGCGAACAGATATAAAAATAGGTCTAAGGCGTTTGATCCTTGAGAAACAATATTCCCTCATCAATGTGGTTGGTTTGGCGGTGAGTATGGCCGGTGCACTGCTGATCATACTTTTTCTGCAGTTTGAGTTTAGTTATGACCGTTACCATGAAGACTATCAGAACAAGTACCGGCTGGCTGCCATTAGCAGGACAGGGGGTGATGAGATCGGATTGGCCGTCAACTCTTTTCCGCTCGCACCTCTCATGGAGTCTCAGTTTCCTGAGATCAAAAATTTCACACGCATATTTCCACTGAGTTTTTTTTTTAGAAATATGGTTTACCGGCATGGGGAAAGAAGCTTCCATGAATCCGGTGTGTTTGCTGCAGACTCCACATTCTTTGATTTTTTTCACTTTGAATTTATTTATGGAAACGGCCAAACTGCGCTGCAGGAACCTTTTTCCATGGTGATGACCAAAAGCATGGCTGAAAGGTATTTTGGCCAGGGTGATCCCGTTGGGGTCACGGTGCAGGTTGAAGGTTTGGGTGGGGTGCAGGTAACAGCGGTGGTCGAAGATCCTCCGGTAAACAGCCATGTTCAGTTTGAAGGCCTGCTTTCAATGAGCACCCTGGCCCATATGCGATCTTTATTTGAATCAGCTTTCGGCCCCGGGGCTTCCTGGGCTATTTTTGAAAATAATTTTTTAAGCCGGGTCTGCTGGGTCTATTTGCAAACGGTTGATGGTTTCGATCCGGCTGTTTTTATGGACTCGCATTGGGAGGGTTTTTACCAGGAGCATCTGGCCGAAATGGAAGACATGGTACAGTCGAGCAGCAGCCTGAAGTTTCAGCCCCTGCATACCATACACCTGCAATCAAAAATGGAATATGAAATGACTTCTGAAACAGGGGCAGTAACCATGATGAGCCCTGAGATGGCAGGTGTTTTTTCTGTAATTGCCCTGTTTTTATTGCTTGTAGCGTCTATAAATTATACAAATCTGGCCATCAGCAGGTTTCATAAGCGCAGCAAAGAGGTAGGAGTCAGAAAAGTCATGGGTGCAGACAGACAGCAGCTTATTAAACAGTTTATGGCGGAGTCTGTCGTGACCACCATGGCCGCCCTGATTGGTGCACTGGTGCTGGTTGAGATCATGCTGCCTTCGGTTAACACACTTCTCGGTGTGGACATTACCACAAGCGTGGTATCCAACCCCCAGATCCTGATTATTTTGCTGGGGATTTCTGTATTTGTGGGCCTGGTGGCCGGTGTGTACCCGTCGGTTTACTTTTCGTCTTTTACACCAGCCAGGGTGCTTGCACAGCGTTTTACACCAGGGCGGGGCACCACGTCGCTCAAGAAAACCCTGATAGTAGTTCAATTCATCATCTCTGTATTTATGGTTGCGGCAACCCTGGTGGTGAACAGCCAGCTTCGCTATATGAACAACAAAGACCTTGGATATGGTTATGACCATGTCATGATCATAGAAATGCAGGATGACGTGAACATGAACAGGGCAGGGGTGCTGAAAAACATGCTCTTACAGGAACCTCTGATCAGAGATGCGACGGTCTCCAATTACTTTCCATCCCTTTATACCATACAAAACTCCCTTGAAATTGAAACGGAAGATGGCTTTCAGATGTTTTCCCTTAACTATGCTCAGATATCACCAGACTTTAAAGGCTTCATGGAAATGGAGCTGGTGGCGGGCCGTTTTTTTGACTGGGATCTGCGTACTGATTTAGGCGAGGCCATCGTGGTAAATGAAACTGCTGTAAGGCAATTTGGGTGGGACGATCCCATCGGCAAATCTATTCAGGCCAACTACCTTTTGTCGGAGTATTCCGGATATGACAGGCGTGTTGTGGGTGTTGTAAAGGATTTTCACTATACCTCCCTGGCCAAACCTGTCGAGCCATTGCTGATGTTCCCCATGGAGGACAGGGGTAACTTTCTGCTGGTTAAAGTCCCGGGCTCTGATATTCCAGCAGCTGTAAGTGCCATTGAACGGGCCTGGACTTCTTTTGCGCCCAATAACCCACTGGTTTTTTATTTCCTGGATGAGGCCATTGCCGGGCTATCTCAGTCTCAGCAGGTGTTAAGCACCTTTTTTGGCGCATTTGCATTGCTGTGCATCGTCATATCCTTTTTGGGGGTGTATGGATTGTCGGCCTATGCTGCCGAACAACGCACCCGGGAGATTGGCGTCAGAAAAGTATTGGGAGCCAAACTCAGCGATGTGATACTCATGCTGAATCGTGAGTTTTTATCGCTTTTGATTATTGCGTTTGTCCTGGCCACGTCTTTGGCCTGGTATTTTATGGGGCAATGGCTGGATGGATTTGCCTATAGCACCCGTTTGACCATATGGCCTTTTGTGGTTTCGATGTTTGCGGCATTTTTTGTCACATTCCTGGCGGTGGGTTATCATGCCTGGCGAAGCATGCGGCGCAATCCCGCCGAGACGCTACAGTACGAATAGCAGGCCATAATAAAAAAACTCCCTGAAAACAAGGGAGTTTTTGGTTGCCTGTACCCGGGGCCGGGATCGAACCGGCACGATATTGCTATCATTGGTGTTTGAGACCAACGCGTCTACCAATTCCGCCACCCGGGCATTCGCTTTGCAGGCTGTGAGCGGTGTCTGGAGTGCAAAGGTAATCAAACACCAGGATTCTCCAAAAAAAAAGCAATTCCCTGGCAGGCCCGCCCGACTGTTCTGATATTATTTATACTTTTGTTAAGGCTAAGCCACTCGTAAAGGCATTCAGCTTGTATCAAAAACTCCTTCCATGGCCACCGTCGTAAAGATTTTCTCGGGTTCAGCCTCACGCATCCTTGCAGAAAAGATCGCCCAAAGGTATGGAAAGCCCCTGGGCAGGGAACGGGTGCAACATTTTTCGGATGGGGAATTTCAAACATCGTTCGAAGAGACCCTGAGAGGGAATGACGTGTTTATTATCCAGAGCACCATTCCTCCGGCCGATAACCTGATGGAGCTGCTGCTGATGATAGATGCGGCCAAAAGGGCATCGGCCAAGCAGGTGGTGGCCGTGATCCCCTATTTTGGTTTTGCCCGTCAGGACCGCAAAGACAAACCCCGTGTGTCGATCGGCGCCAAGCTGATCGCCAACCTGCTGACCGCCGCCGGCGTTGACAGGGTCATTACTATGGACCTGCATGCCGACCAGATCCAGGGCTTCTTCGATGTGCCGGTAGACCACATGTATGGGTCGGCCATCTTCGTTCCCTACCTCAAACAACTCGAACTACCCAACCTGGTGATGGCCTCGCCCGATACCGGAGGGACACGACGTGCAGGTGCCTATGCCAAATTCCTTAACAGCGAGCTGGTCATCTGCTACAAGCAGCGGATCAGGGCCAATGAAGTGGAACGCATGACGCTGATCGGCGATGTACAGGGCAAGGACGTGGTACTGGTGGATGACATCATCGACACGGCAGGTTCCATTACCAGGGCCGGAGACATGATGCTGGAGAAAGGGGCCAGCAGCGTGCGGGCTGTATCCACCCATGCCGTATTCAGCGACAGGGCCTACGACCGCATTGCCAAAAGCAGCTTCGAGGAAGTAATCGTGTCCGATACCATCCCCCTGAAGAAAGACTGCCCCAAGGTGACCGTGCTTACCTCATCCCTGCTGTTTGCCAATGTGATTCAGCGGGTGCACAACCACGAGTCCATCAGTTCGCATTTCGAGTTCTCCACCATACTATAGACCCGGAAAGGGGTTGTTGAGGTTTTTTGCCAGGTATGGGCTTATTCCGGCATAAAGTATTATCTTTGCGGGCTATTTATTTTATCAATGGTTTTTAATCCGTGTTTCTATGAGAAAAGTATCTATTAGCGGTTCTCCGCGCGAGAACGTAGGGAAAACAGATGCGAAGCGGCTGCGCAGGGAGGGACAGGTTCCCTGTGTGGTATATGGCGGAACGGAACAGATCCGGTTCCACGCCTCCGAAAAAAGTTTCAAGGACATCGTATATACCCCTGCTGCCTGTATTGTGGCCCTGAATATTAAGGGCAAAAAGATGAATGCTGTGTTGCAGGACATCCAATTTCATCCAGTAACCGAGCAGATACTGCATGCCGACTTTTTGGAAATATTTCCCGATAAGCCGGTTAAAATGGCGATCCCCATCAATGTGACCGGCAGCAGTCCGGGAGTGATCGCCGGGGGGAAACTGATGATCAAGCGGCGCAAGCTTGAGGTTTTGGCTCTTCCCGATGATTTGCCGGCAGAGATCGACATCGACATTTCGGCGCTCGACATCGGCGATTCGGTGGTGGTGGATGAGCTGGCACTTGAAAAAATTCGTTTCCTCGATCCCGGGAATTCTGTGGTGGTCATGGTCAAATCTGCCAGGGCTGTTATGATGGCACCGGTTGAAGCAGAAGAGGAAGAAGTGGAAGAAGGAGAAGAAGGCGAAACCCCCGTAGGCGAGGAGGAAGCCGGAGCCACAGACGAAGAGGGCGGAAAAAAGCCGGCCGAAGGATAAGCTTGTTTTCCGGGCCATGGCCCGCAGACCTGATCAGTATAAAGGCGTGCTGCCATATAGGGGCAGCATGCCTTTATTTTTTAATTTTGAATGCATTGTGGCACCAGGAGGCAGAAGGTAGTAAGTAGTAGGTAGTAGGTAGTAGGTAGGAAGAGGAAAGTTGAAGAGTTGAAGTGGTTAAGAGTTGATTATTAAATACTTAAACTTTTAAACTTTTAAACTCTTAAACCTGTTTTTACGTTTTCCCTGGTTTTCCCTGCCGCGCTGCCTGCGGGACATAAATGGATAAGAAATGAAGTACCTGATTGCCGGACTGGGAAATATCGGGCCCGAATACGTCAATACCCGCCACAACATCGGGTTTATGGTAGCCGATCGCCTGGCTGGCATGCATGAAGCTGGGTTTGCCCCGGCCCGCTACGGAGATATGGCCTCTTTCAGGCTTAAGGGCCGTATGTTCTTCCTGCTCAAGCCCTCCACCTATATGAACCGCAGCGGAAGGCCGGTACTTTATTGGCTGAACAGGGAAAAAGTACCCCTTGAAAACCTCCTGGTCGTTGCCGATGATGTGGCCCTTCCCCTCGGGCTGCTTCGTTTACGCGCCAGTGGCGGGGCCGGCGGACACAATGGCCTGTCCGACATTATCGACACCCTCGGCAGCGACCACTTTGCCCGTCTGCGCTTTGGCATCGGGAGCGATTACCCCACGGGCTACCAGTCGCAGTATGTGCTGGGCAAATGGACGCAGGAGGAAATGCAGGTGATTGAGCCCCGGATCGGGGTGGCTGCCGAAATGGCGATCAGCTTCGGGTTGCAGGGCATTGAGCGGACGATGAACCTGTACAACCGCCGTCCGGGTTGAGTCAGATCAGGTCATCAATGAATTTTTGTTCCCTTGCCCTGCCCTGGTTGTATAATCTGATCCATTCCAACAAGCCCAATATGGCCAGAACCAGGAAGACGGAAAACTGAAAACTTGTAAACACCAGGCCTTTTACAAAATACAACGGAATGGATATGATGTTGGCCACCGTCCAGTAGATCCAGTTCTCAATTTTTTTATGCGCCATATACCACATGGCGATCAGAAAAACAGAGGTGGTGAAGGAGTCTACATAAGGGATATAGGAATTCATGTATTCGGTATCGTCCTGCTTGAACAGGTAAATCAGGCCCAGTATGACTACATACAGGAACGGGATGAGGGCAATGCCGGTAAGCTGTTCCCTTCGGGTATTCCAGCGGATGGGCCTGACTCTTTTCAAATGGTCTCTGCGTGTCCAGGCGTACCAGCCGTATACGCTCATGCTGGTATAAAAGAGATTAATGCCCATGTCGGCGTATAGCTGGATGTTGAAACAGATATAGATATAAATGATTGTGCTGACAATCCCCGTGGGGTAAACCAGGAGATTGGCCTGTTTGGCGAACCAGACGCTCATAATGCCGAAAGTCACTGCAATCAGCTCCAGCCAGGTAGTTTCCATCACGTTTTCATAAAAAAGCTGCAGGAAAGAGTTGGCCAGCATCATGGGGAGGGGTTTAGGGTTTTTAAACGCGCAAAGGTAATAAAATTCGGCCTTGACCGACAACCCGGCCACATTGATTATTGCCTCAAAAAACCCCATAACCGGTTAATTTCATCAGATTAAATGGCTGTGGTTAAGGAAAAACATTAAATTTGCGTGGATATCCTACCAAGGACTTATTGTCATGCCAACGAATAACTCATCGACCACTTTATTCAACGAATTACCCGGTGGCATCAGGCGAATGAACCTCAACCCCTTAACCCTGGCATTCAGGGATGAGCGCGAAAAGTCATTCCTGAAAAAATACTACCGCGATTCGCTGCCGCAATTCAGGGTGTCCTTTTTCCTGGTGGGTTTGCTCTATGGGGTGTTTGGCCTGCTCGACAGCATTGTGGTGCCCGAGCTGACGCATTTGTTTACCATCATTCGCTTCGGGATCGTGATCCCATTTATCGCCGCTACCTTTTTGCTGTCATTTTTCCCCTTTTTTTCCAAGGTATGGCAGCCCCTGGTTTTTCTCTCCTTCGTTCTGGGGGGTACCGGCATCAGCGTGATGCTGATGGTGGTGCCCGAGAACTATGCCTACTACGGCGGGCTCATGCTGGTGTTCTTTGCCGGCTATTTCTTTATCAAGCTGAGGTTTCTGATCGCCACCATTGGCGGATGGTTCATTCTTATTCTGTACAATGTTGGCGCCATTGCCTTTTCCGGTGCCCCGCCCGAACTCATCATCAACAACAACTTTTTCTTTGTTGCCGCCAATGTCATCGGGATGTTCGCCGCTTATAATATCGAGTATTTTGCCCGCCGCGATTTTTTTCTGAACAGCCAGCTCGATGAACGCAAGGCCCAGCTGGAAGAAGCCAACTTCACTCTCGAAAATAAAGTAAAACAGCGCACCTCCCAGCTTGAGGAAGCCAAGGAAAGGGCTGAGCAATCGGACAAGCTGAAGTCGGCCTTTTTGGCCAATATGAGCCATGAGATCAGGACTCCGATGAATGGGATACTTGGGTTCTCGCAATTGCTGCTGGAGGCCGAGAGCGATGAAGAACTGAAAGAATACGTAGAGATCATCAATAAAAACGGCAACCACCTGCTGACGCTCATTGGTGACATCATCGACCTCTCGAAGATCGAGGCCGGCATGCTCACCATCAACGAAAGCGAATTCTCCATCAATGAGTTGATCGACGAGGTGTGCAAACTCTTCCGCAATAACAACAAAATTCAGGACGGTCGCGTTGAACTCAAGGTCAGGTACAGTTTGAATGGGGCCGATGATGTGATCCTGTCCGATCGCACCCGCCTCAAGCAGGTGTTTATCAACCTGCTGAGCAATGCAATCAAGTTTACCAACAGGGGGCTGGTGGAGATCGGATATTCCATCCACGAAAAAGAACTGTTGTTTTATGTAAAGGATACCGGGGTGGGCATGGACGAAGACCAGCAGGAGGTGGTTTTCGACCGCTTCATGCAGGCCACGGTCGACCATCAGCCCAAATACGAAGGCACCGGTCTGGGGCTGGCTATTTCCAAGGCCTTTGTCAAATTGTTCGGAGGCGATATCTGGCTTGAAAGCACCCCCGGCGAAGGCTCCATATTTACCTTCACCCTGCCCCTGCATAGAGGCACAGAATCCATTTTTCGGAATTACATCGTAAATGCTTCCCATATGGACTTAAACTGGAGTGACAAAGTGATCCTTGTGGCAGAGGATGTCACGACGAACTTTTTGCTGATCAAAACAGCACTGAAGAAAACCGGTGCCAACCTGATCTGGGCCAAAAACGGGCAGGAAGCGGTCGACCAGATCAGGATAGGCACCCATGTCGACCTGATCCTGATGGATGTGCGCATGCCGGTATTGGATGGGTACGAAGCCACCCGGCAGATCAAGGAACTGCAGCCCGGGCTCCCCATCATCGCCCAGACTTCCTATGCCATGGATGGCGACCGCGACAAAAGCCGCAATGCGGGATGCGACGACTACATCCCCAAGCCGTTTAACCTGGAAGATTTTATCAACATCATTGCCACCTATATTTAACGTATATTGTAAGCCGACACTGCCGGAATAAAACCCAGGATTATGGAAACCCAGCTTCCCCACCAGATCTCCATGATGTTCGTCGAAGATAACGAGACCATCCGTGGCTTGTATGAGAAAAGGCTCAGGAGGCGTACCTCCACTTTTTTCATCGCAGAGAACGGTCAGGAAGGGCTCGACATCTATCAAAAACACACCCCCGACCTGATCATCACAGACATCAGCATGCCCATCATGAACGGCCTGGAAATGATCAGGCAGATCAAGCAACTAACTGCCGATGTGCAGGTGATCGTCATGTCGGCCTACAGCATCAAGGAATACTTTCTGGAGGCCATCAACCTGGGGGTGAACGGATACTTGATCAAGCCGGTCGACCCGATCAAGCTCTATGCCCTGATCGATGAGCTGGCCGGGAATATTTTGCTGAAAAAGGCATTGGCCGAAAAAGAGATCAGAAGGCGGGTGGCCGAAAAAAACCTGAAAAGGTCGCTGGACGAAAAGGAGGTGCTGCTCAAGGAAGTGCACCACCGGGTGAAGAACAATATGCAGATCATCTCCAGCATCCTCACCATGCAGGAACGCCTTGTGGACGATCAGAAACTGCGCACCGTGCTTGCCGAAAGCCGGAACCGCATCCGCTCCATGGCATTGATCCATGAGAATCTTTACCAGAATGAGAACCTGGCCAATATACAGTTTTCCAATTACGTAAAAAGCCTGGCCGGAAACCTGGCCCGCACCTATCATGACCAGCAGCGCAATGTGCGTTTTGAATACGATGTGGAGGATGTCTTCCTCCCCCTGGATACGGGCATCCCTTGTGGACTGATTATTAACGAGCTCATATCCAATTCGTTTAAGCATGCATTTTCTCATGCCAACGGAGGCCTTATAAAAATCAGCCTGATCCGGCACGGGAAAAAGGAGTTTACCCTGAGGGTGTCTGACAACGGGGTGGGCATGGACAATTCATTCAATGTGGAAGATTCCAGGTCGTTGGGCATGCGCATCGTGCACAAGCTGGTGCAGCAGATCGACGGCAAACTCGAATACGATTTTTCAGAGGGTACCAAGTACGACATCTATTTTAAAATTTAACTTTCAAAAACATGGACAAGCTGAGCATTCTGGTTGTAGAGGACGAATTCCTGGTGGCTGCCGATATCGAGGAAAGCCTGATGAGCCTGGGTTATGATGTGCAAAAGACAGTGGCTTCGGGCCAGGACGCCATTGATGAGGTGGAAAGGAAACTTCCCGACCTGATACTGATGGACATCATCCTGAAAGGCGACATGACAGGCATCGATGCAGCAACCATCATCGGGAAACAACATGATGTGCCCGTTATCTTCCTCACGGCAAACGCCGATGTGGCCACCATCGAAAAGGCTAAAATATCTCTTCCCTATGGGTATATTATCAAGCCGTTCTCCGAAAAGGACCTGCAAACCAATATCGAGATTGCCAGGTACAAATTCGAGAACGACATCCAGACCCGGATGGAGAGCGACCAGTACAATACCTTTTTCAAGCCGAGCGCCCCGGCCAAAAACCAGGTATTCCTCGAAGGGGAGAAAGGGCTGGAGCGTATCAACCTTCCCAATGTCTATTATGTGGAGCAAGGCGACAACCACTGCAGGATACATCTTCGCGAAGACAGCCTGCTGGTGCAGGGCAACCTCGACGAAGTGGAAAAGAAACTTCCCGAAGATACCTTTGTGCAGGTGAGCAGCCAGTATATCATCAATCTCGATAAGGTGTTTATTGCCAAATACCCCGAACTGATCATGGCCGATAAGATGACGGTCATCACCGTAGATGAGGAATATCGTGATCTGCTCGAAGCGATGCTGAATAAATAGCTTTGGTCAACATGCGTTACCCCATTTGATAACATGAAAACACTGGCAGAAGAAACATCACTCAAGGCGTTTGCACAAATGCTGTTTGATAAAAACGGCCCCGACCCGGAGGATTTTGAGCTCATGCACCAGATGGTTGATCAGATCAAACCCGAACAGATCGATGATTACCGTGAGGCGATGAAACCGATGCTCCACCCGGCCACCAACATCGGATTTGCCTTTAACAAACCCTTTGGTTACAGCGGTGATTTTTTCATTATTGAAAAAATGTACCAGAACTACGTGAGCCCCGATCCGAAATGGAAGAAATGGGATTTGTTTTTCCATCGTTTGCCTGCCACCATCGCCGTGGTGAACCGCAAGAAGATTGCCGTTGAATTGTTGCACTGCCTGAATGAAAATGCCGGCGGGCAGGCCAGGAATGTGCTGATACTGGGCAGCGGACCCGTTACGGAGGTTTATGAGTACCTTTGCTCCACGAGCGAAAACCGGCTGTATTTCGACCTGATCGATATGGACAGCCGCGCCATTGCCTATGCCACTGACAAAAACAGGGACTTCCTGGAGTACCTGAGCTTCCACAACAGGAATGTGATCCGCTATGTTCCCGACAAGCAATACGACCTGATCTGGAGCGCAGGCCTGTTCGACTATTTCAAAGACAAGCACTTTGTGTACCTGCTCAAGCATTATTATGCCTTCCTGGCCGGTGGGGGGCAAATGGTCATCGGCAATTTCAGCAACAACAGCCCCTCGCGCAAGATCATGGAAGTACTGGCCGACTGGTTCCTTTACCACCGATCGGCCGAAGAGTTGCTGGCTTTTGCCCGGCAAGCAGGCATTCCTGAAAGCTTCAGTGATGTGATCAGCGAGCCCCTGGGGGTCAATCTCTTCCTCCGCATCGAAAAGTAAGCGGCTTAGTTTTCTTTCTTCCTTTCCACTTCCCTGAACACCCTCATGAAATTCCCGGACCAGATCTTTTCGATCTCTTCCTTCGTGTATCCACGTCTGATCAGCTCAAGGGTGATGTTGCCCAATTCGGAAACATCGTAGCAGTCTTTCAGGGCGCCCCCGCCGTCGAAATCGGTGCCGATGCCTACGTAGTCAATTCCTGCCAGCTCCACTATGTGGTCTATGTGATCTACCAGTTCGGCCACCGTAGCCAGGGGGCGGGGGTATTTTCGGCTCAGTGCATCCCATTCTCTCCTGACCTGCGCCATTTCCTCGTCGGTCAGATTCTGAAAATGGTCCCATTTTTCCCTGAGGGCGTCAAAGGCGGCCTCTCTTTCGGGATCCGGCTCCATTTCCCTGACGTAGGCGCTCAGTACGCAAAGCTGAAGCACTCCGCCATTTTCTGCAAGGGCAAGGATCATTTCGTCGCTCAGGTTGCGGGGGTGGTCGCAGATGGCCCTGACATTCGAGTGGGAGGCAATGACGGGTGCCCTGGTCACCTCAAGCACATCATAGAAGGCCTCATCGGAAATATGGTTCACATCGACCATCATGCCCAAACGGTTCAGTTCCCTGACCACCTCAACCCCAAAATCTGACAATCCGTGGTGAAGGGGGCCGGACGCATCGGTGGAGGCATCGCACAGCTGATTGTTTCGTGAATGCGACAGGCCCATGTACCTGCTGCCCAGGTCATAATAGGTTTGCAACCTGCCCAGGTCTTTGCCGATGGGGTGGCCGTTCTCATTGCCGATGTAAATGGCGCGGCGACCCTCTTCGCGCAGGCGATATGCGTCTTCGGATGTCAGCGCCAGTCCGGCCATGTCGGGGTAGGCATCCACTGCCTGGCGGATGAGCCCGAATATGTCAAGGGCCCTCTCGTGTGCCTGCTGGTATGCTTCTGTGGTCAAGGGTCCCTGTGCCAGGTAAACGGCGAAAAAGGCAGCATCAAGCCCCCCTTCTTCCATTCTCGGAAAGTCGAGCTTGCCCCCTCCCTCGTTGGGATCGTTGCGCTGTCCGATATCGAAATCCTCCCGGGTGAGCATCAGGGGTGTATCCACATGGCTGTCGAGGGTGAGTATTTCGGCGTGGATGGCCGCGGCTTTCTGTTGCAGCCGCTCATCGGGTGTGGCACAGGAGAAAGGAAAGAGAAAACCAATAAATGCAGTGATCAAGGTTGATGAAGAAAATGCCCTCATTGCGGTAGCTGTTTATTTTTTAAATAATTCGCAAAATGCGTAAAGATACAAGTTTTGTCCTTTACCGGGCGGGGTGCCGTTCTGTCAGGCTGGATGACGGAGCCGGGTTTGGTGATGTTTTCCCCACGAAAAACCAGAGTGGGTTTATAAAGGCCCTGATTTTGTTGATTAAAAAAATCAACTGGCCTTGATTTTCACGCCGTTCCCACGGATGCGGATTCTTGTCCTGCGCTGCAGGGCAATCGGTGAAAATCAGTCTGAAAAGTCGAGAAATCGAAAAGTCTGGAAAATCTGAAATGTCGAAATGTCGAAAGGGTTTAAAAGTTTAAGGGTTTAAACTTTTAAACTGTTTAACTCATCACTCATCACTCCGGCTAACCCATCCCTATGGGGGGGTGTTGTCCCAGGAAACGCTCCGGACTCCGTCCATTCGCATGAGCTTTCCGATTAGGTCGGCTCCGGAGGCTGCCCTTGTGTACCTGACCTGGAATCTCACCTTGATGTCTTTATCTGACCCTGCCGATTCGATGCGGTATCCTCTGATCCTGAATCCCATGCCGGTAAGACCGGTGTACGAGTTGTTGAAAAAGTCCTCCCCGCCGTATCCCGTCAGGCTGATCTCCCCGTAATGCTCCGTCCTGACATCAAGCCGCTGCAGGATCAGCAAAACAAAAAGTACCAGGATGGTGGCGGTGATGGCCAGAAAAAACTGCCCCAGCCCGGTGGTGATGCCGATGGCCGCAACAACCCAGATGGAGGCCGCGGTGGTCAGTCCCATCACATGGTCCTTGCCTTTGAGTATGGTGCCGGCCCCCAGAAAGCCGATGCCGGTAATGATGCCCGCGGCCACCCTGGCCGGGTCCATTTGTATGATGTCCCAGCCTTCCAAAACCAGACCGGCCTTCAATTGTTCAAAGGCAACGATGATCAGGGCCGATCCGAGGCAGACAAGGATGTGGGTCCTCAGCCCGGCAGGTCGGCCGTGGATTTCCCTTTCGATACCGACAAGGCCGCCAAGGACAGTGGCGAGCAGCAGCTGTGCCAGCAGCAGCAGCCCATTGCCGGGTAAGATGGATTGCAGTAATTGTTCCATGGCAAATCGGATTTATAAGACCTTATACCGTCAGGGAGCGCCACTTATTGGGCGGACCTCCCGGCTTTTTTACCTGTGCCGAAGCTGCATCACAAAAGCAGGGGGACAAATGCCCACAGAAACAAACAGAGGCTGATCCCAACGTCTGACCACAGCAGGACAGCCGGGGGCAGCCATTGCTTTATGTAAGCCAGGCCTGCAGCAAGCCTCATAAAGAACTGGATGCCGAAAAACAGGAAAACTGCCAGGCCGGGAGGATACACCCTGAGGGCAGCCTTCACCTGCCCCCGCATCAGGAAGGAAAAACTCCCCGACAACCCGCAGGAGGCACAGCTTTCACCCACAAGCAGGACGTGGCTGCATGGAAGCGGGTGTTTTCCCCCGACAGGGGGAACGAGAGCTGCGTATATGAATACCCCGGGCAGCAGCAAGGCAAAAGCCATGCAGACGATCAGATAGGGGTGTCTGCCCAGGGGCTCATTCCTGAATTTCATCCAGGGCCTCTTCGTATTTTTTGTGGACCGCCTCAAAACGCTCCCTTTGTTCATCTGTGAGCCTGGGCCCCACCCGGATGAGCGTCGCTGCCAGCGACGCTGCCTTGAGGGATGCGGATGAATACTTGACCAGGTCTGGCAAATCACCTTCCCGTCTTTCCCTGGTCAGCCCCACAAAGGCCTCCACCACCTCTTCGTATTCGCGCAACACCCTGTTGAACTCTGCATCGGTGATCTCTTCATCAAACTCGTATACTTCCGGATCGAATTCTTCCAGGTGACCGAAGGTCTTCTCCAGTTCTGTGCCCAGTTCTCTCAAAGATTTCTCCAGCTCCCTGAAACTTTCCCTGTCGGCTGTTTCCATATAGTGTTCCACCCTGTCCTTCCATTTGTGGCCATCGCGGGCGACCCCCCCCAGGAACAAGCCCCATATGGCCGCAATGCTGGTAGCCAGTATGGAAATGACCAACGCGGCAATGATCAGGCCTTTGGCCCCATTGCCCTGGTTTGCCTGGATCAGGCCGATGATGCTGAGCGCAATGGCTATGGCACCCGGGGCCAGCGCAAAAACGCCGATGCAGGGAATAAAGGCCAGTACCAGGGCCAGGATGCCGATGACCAGGCCCGCAATGCCAAAGCCTTGCCCGGCTGTGGTTTTAGGTGCCTGTACGTTTTGGGTTTCCTTGGTGTTCTCTTCCATTTCGGGGATGTGTTTTGTGGATAAAATACAGGGATACTTACCAAATGTACAGGATTTTTTTTTCAATTGAAAATTCACTCCCCCGCAATTAAAAAAAAACTGCACACTTGTTTAAAAAAATAGCGTATTTTTGATTAAACCAAACAAAAAGAGGTGTCATGAGCAGAATCGTTTATTCCGTCGTTCTGACGTTGTTGTTCCTTGCATCCGATCTGAACCCCCTGCATGCCCAGGGGCGTTTTATCCGGAGGTTGCAACAGGAAGTCGAACGCAAAGCCATTGAAGAGATCTTTGAGAAAGGGAAGGAGGAAGCCGGAGAGGCAGCTCCGGCAGAGGCTTACCGGCCTGGCCGCCATCGCATGGGTGGGGGGCTGTCGCAGGAGGTGCCCGATGTGGAGCAGGCCATTTCGGATGCCGAAACCAGCCTGGGAAGCAATGATTTTGGCGGTTCCAGGGCAGCTCTTCGCAGAGCGGTCTGGGGCATTGAATTGCAAATGGGGCATCAGGTGCTGGAATCCCTGCCCCTGACCGTCGGCGGGGTTGAGGCCCTTACCGACCACGACAGGGTGAGCAGCAGCGGCATGGGCTTTTCCGGTATGCTGATCGAACGGGTCTATGCAGGTGGTGAGGACATGGAGCTGGTGGTGTCGGTGGGCAATGATGCCGGACTGCTGGGCGTGGCCGGGATGATCCTGGCCGCCGAAATGTACCGGGAAAGTGCCGGGCAGGAGCATTTCAAACAGATCCGCTTTCAGGACCACCGGGCTTATATCGAATACGACGACTACGAGGGCTATGCCCTCACCACCCCATTCGGACAATCCTCCATCCTGGTGATCAGGGGGCTGAACTATTCCTCCGAAGAGGATTTCATGGCTTCGGCCGGGCAGATAGATTTACATCGTATCAAACAAAAACTTGGAATACAATGAACAGGACGTTGATTGCGATGGCTTTTGCCATTTTCCTGGCTCAGGGAGCTCCCCTGTTTGCGCAGGATCCGGTAAAAAACCTGGACGAAGCCCGGACCGCCTACCGCTCGGGCGACCTGGAGGCGGCCCGCTTTGCCCTGCAGCAGGCCATCAGGGAGGTTGACCTGGCCACAGCCCGGAAGGTGTTGAAGCTGCTGCCCGAAACAATGGCCACCATGCCTTTTGTGCCCGAAAAAGAAGAGGTGGGGTCAGGCGCCATGGGCTTTGCCGGGGTGTATGTCCACCGAAGCTATCTGGGGGAGTCACCGGCATCGGCCAGTTTGCAGGTAGTTGCCGGCTCGCCCCTGCTAGCCGGCATCAATGCCATACTGGCCCTGCCGGTTGTTGGCCGGGATCCCGACAACCAGCGGGTACGCATTGGAGGGTACCGCGGCCTGCTTCAGCGGCAGCAGGGCAATGGCGGAGAGGCTTCATGGACCCTGCAGCTGCCTTTCGGATCGTCCCTGCTGACTTTTAGCCTCGAAGGCATCGACGAGCAGCAGGCCGTGCTCGATATGGCCAATACCATTCCAGTGGAGCAGATTGCCAGGCTGGTGCAATAGGGACTCAGGCATTCGCAGGCAGGGTGGGCAGATCCTGAAAGGCCCCAAGGTATTTGCGGATGTAGTGGTCTTTTTCTGCCGACTTGTATTGCACCACATACCTGGGGTGTTCCAGTGGCAGCAGCGTGTCGAAAAAACCGTGCCGCTGGTTCAGCTGCGACAGGTATTGATAGTTTTTCCCCGTTCCCAGGCAAAAGCCCACAGCGGTGTCGATGCCATTGGCAATGTGGGCATAGATCGACCTGACGATAAAACCCTCGAGCCTTCCCTGAAGATCCTTGCTGTCGTAATAGTTGAAGTTCAGCTCCCTGCCTTTTTCATTGGTTTTTACAAAGCCCAGAGGGCTGGGCGAGTTGATGTAAAAATCCCTGTAAAAAGCCTCCGCTCCCCCATAGGCATCGATCACCTCATAGACGAATACGGAGGAGGGCTCGTGGGTAGATACACCCCGGATGTGCAGACCGCATTTTGACGTAAGCTGCTTGGTGTCGGTAAACGGGATGCCGGTCACACCTGCCCCGAAGCGACCGGGGTTGATACCCAGGATCAGCCGCCGCCTGCGGTGGTCGTTATAGAATTTACGGTAGAAAACCGATGAAATAGCGAGTGCGTCGGGGTTCTCACTGAATGGGTTCATGGCCCTGATGCCCGGTGGCAGGGAGATGTCGAGTCTCAGGGTTTTGTTGAAAGCAATGACTTTGTCGGCAAAAACCGGTTGGTAGGTGTTCATGGGGCCGGCTCCTGCTCTGTTCCCCTTCCCTTTTTCCCGGCCTTCAGGCGGCAGGTGTTGATGCCGAGCAATCGATACAGCCCGCAGAAACCGGTAATTGTGGTAATGAGCAAAATGCCGGCCACTACCAGCAGAACAATTCCGGACGTGCCGCCGATGATGCCGGTAACGAAAAGAATGCCAATAAATACCGCAAGGATCAGCCGTATGACCCTGTCGGTGCTTCCCATATTGATTTTCATGTGACGATTTTTTGATGCAGTTAGGATTAATGTGAAATGACATTTCGCGTCTGCCCGCAGGCAGTGCGATTGCTAAAACCTTGGAAAACCCCAAACAGGTTTAGTAGTTTAAAAGTTTAATAGTTTAATGGGTTTAAGATTCAACTTTTCAACTTTTCACTCATCACCATTACGTCTTCCGTCCTCCGTCTTCCGTCCTCTGTCTTCTGTCTTCTGTCTTCTGTCTTCTGTCTTCTGTCTTCTGTCTTCTGTCTTCTGTCTTCTGTCTTCCGATAAACAACGATCCATTATTTTTTTCGGGCAACAATCCTGTTGGCAATGAATTTTTCCAACTCCACGACGAAAAATACGACAAGGCCCGATCCGAGCGGGATCAGCCAGAAATTGATTTCCATGGGCTCGGTATCGAAATAGGTGTTCATGAAGGCAGAGTACACAAAGAAGATCTGTATCAGGATCAGGGCAGTGGTCGCGATAAAGGCTACCCTGTTGTTGAAGAAGCCCTTGCCCAAGCTTGGCTGCTTGATCTTGCGGCAATTGTACAGGTAAAACAACTGACCGGCCACCAGGGTGTTTACGGCAACCGTCCGGGCCAGGTCCCGCCCCATTTCGAGGATGTCGGCCACATAATGGTAGGCCATCATGGTAAAGGCACCTACCAGTATAGACACAAATACGATCCGCCAGATGAAGATCGGTCCGAGTATGGGTTTGTCGGGGGCGCGGGGGCTACGTTGCATCACTTCGTCTTCCATGGGCTCGAATGACAGGGATACGGCCAGGGTAACCGCCGTGACCATGTTGACCCAAAGGATCTGCAAAGGGGTGATGGGCATGGCGATGCCCATCAGGATGGCGGCGATCAGCACCAGTGACTCGGCACCGTTGGTGGGCAGGATGAACAGCAGGGCCTTCTGTATGTTGTCGTATACCGTCCTGCCTTCTTCCACCGCATTGACAATGGAGGCGAAGTTGTCGTCGGCCAGCACCATTTCGGAAGCATCTTTCGACACCTCCGTGCCCTTGATGCCCATGGCAATGCCGATGTTGGCTTTTTTAAGGGCCGGGGCATCATTGACCCCATCGCCCGTCATGGCACACAGGCGGTTGTTTGCCTGGAGGGCCTTGACCAGGCGGAGCTTGTGTTCGGGGCTGGTCCGGGCGTACACATCGTATTCTTCGGAAGCCTCCCTGAGCTCACTGTCGTTCATATTTTCCAGCTCCTTGCCCGTAAGGGCCTTTTCCCCATCGCCGATGCCGATCTCCTTGCCGATGGCTTTGGCGGTGATGGCGTGGTCGCCGGTGATCATCCTTACCCTGATGCCGGCTTCTTTGCATTCCTTGATGGCTTCGATCACGTTGTCGCGCGGAGGGTCGATTATCCCCACTATGCCCAGGAATACCTTGTTGTGCTCCAAGTCGTCTTTTTCGATCTCTTTGCGGTCGCTGCCGGTTTTGCTGAAGGCGGCAGCCAGAAGGCGTTGACCCTTTGCGGCCACCTCTTCCATCTTTTCTTCCCAGAATTCCTGGTCCAGGTCTTTTTCGCCGTCGCGGGTCATTTGCCTGCTGCACATCTCCAGCACCTTTTCGGGTGCTCCCGTCATAAACACAAATACCTCATTATCCACCTTGTTGAGGGTGGCCATGTATTTGTGATCCGACTCGAACGGAATGCTGTCGATGCGTTCGGGCTTGAAGTCCTTTAATCCGGCCTTATAACTGAGGGTAAGCAGGGCCCCTTCGGTGGGGGTGCCGGTGAGTTTCCATTCGCCATCCTCCTTCCCGATCTCGGAGTTGTTGCTCGTGCGTATGGTCTGTAGCAGTTTCCATAACACCTCGTCTTCTTCGGGGTCGACCTCTTTGTCGTCTGCCAGTATGTTGCCCTCCGGCTTATAGCCGGTGCCCTCCACCTGGTATTCCCTGTCGGCGGTGATGATGGTTTTGGCCGTCATCTCGTTGCGGGTGAGGGTCCCCGTTTTGTCCGAACAGATGTCGTTGACTGCCCCGAGGGTTTCGACCGACGGCAACTTCCGGATGATCGCATTCCTGTCGGCCATTCGCTGCACCCCGATGGCCAGGGTAATGGTCATGATGGCGGGCAGGCCCGAAGGGATGGCTGCAACAATAAGACCGATCGTCGCCATGAATAACTCCACCACTTCATAATCCCTGAAAAAATAACCGAAAGCAAAGAACAGGCCACTGGCTGCAAGGATGACCACGGCCAGCCACTTGGCGAAATGATCGATCTTCTGCAACAGGGGGGTGGTGATCTCTTTCACTTCCGACATCATTTTGCTGATCTTCCCGATCTCGGTGTCGAAACCGGTAGCCACCACCACACCGGTGGCTTTGCCGTAAGTGACCACTGTGCCCGAGAACGCCATGGAACTGCGGTCGCCGATCACGGCATCCTCTTCGGCGGGTTCGGTGCTTTTGTCCACAGAGGTGGATTCGCCGGTAAGCGGGGCCTCCTCGGTACGCAGGTCCTTGGATTTGACCAGGCGAAGGTCGGCCGGGATTTTGTCGCCCGATTTGAGCAAGACAATATCACCGGGAACCAGTTCTTCGGCATCGATGGTCTTTTTCTCCCCGTTTCTCAGCACCACGGCTTCCAAAGAGAGCATCTCCCGGATGTCTTCGAGTGCCTTTTCGGCCTTTCCTTCCTGGATAAAACCGATCACGGCATTGATGATCACCACCCCCAGGATAACCCAGGTGTCGACCCAGTGTTCCATCAGGGCAGTGATGACGGCGGCTACCAGCAGCACGTAGATGAGCACGTTTTTAAATTGCCGTGCCAATCGTTCCAGCACAGTGCTTTTTCTTCCTTTGGGCAATTCGTTGGGCCCGTATTTCTCAAGCCGTTTTTTGACTTCCTCCGGGTCAAGCCCCTTATCCTGGTCGGTGTCGAAATGCTCCAGGGCTTCGCTGGCCTCCAGGGAGTACCATTTTTTGCCCTGCCCTTGTTCCTGTCCTTGTTTTTTCTCTTTCTCTTTCTCTTTCCCGTTTCCGTTGTTATTGACTGCCATAGTAAATGTTTTTGATTAGAAGGAATACCAGGTATCCCAGATCGGGTTGCCGGCCTGCAGCATGCAAGGGAACAAACCCGCTTTTTACACCATCATGGCATGACGGCCAACAAACAGGGCCGACAGGATGGCGCCGACAACCAGGCTGGCCACAATGATCACCAGCAGGCTTACGATAAAATAGGAGGTGACTTTTTCGTCGGGGGTTTTCATGATTGGTTTCATGCCCACATACAGTATATACAGGCCGTAAATGCCGGCCAGTGTGGCTATGATCCCCAGGGAGGGGATGATCATCAGGATGCCGGCAACCAAGCTGGGTGTGAAGGAATACACCACCAGCTGCATGGCCCGGCGAAAATCCTTGATCGAAGAAAAGGAGGGGGCAAGGGAGTTGATCACAAAAGCGGCAATAAAAGCGGCAATCACCGGTGAGGCAAAGGCGATGATCCCGTGTCTGAGGCCCAGACCGAAACCGCTTTCATAACCCACAAAAGGCACCCTGTAGCCCACCAGCCAATACCCGATCAGGTTGCCAAAAAAGGGAAGAAGGGCGAGGATAAGCAAATAGCCGGTAACCAGTTCCTGGACCGGAGTGCTCTCTTTTTCTATGACCTCCCATTCGGTTTTGGGATTCACAAGGATGTTCTTTACCCGCTCAACAAGGTTCATGGTCGATTTTTTTGATGAATACTTAAAGGGATGTGTTAAATATACAAAATTTTAGTCGCCTGCCCACGGTTCTCATCGAAAAATATGCCCGGCAATCCCTTATAAAATGCTTTATGCCGGGCCACTCACTTTTTACGGCGGCATGCCGGGGTTGGAAACCGGAAAATTTGTAAGTTTAAAGAAGCTTTTGCAGCCGGTTCTCAAACAGATTTTTGCCCATGATCAGGCAGTTGCATCTTATCGGTTTCCTGCTGGCGACCTTTGCAAGCGGGGGCCTGGCCCGCAACCCGGCCATTGTTTGCGGTCATGTTTTTGACAGCCAGACCCTGACCCCATTGCCGGGGGCAACTATCATGCTCGGGCCTGGCCGGGGTACGGCCAGCTCGGAAGAGGGTAATTTCCGGATTGACCTGACAGCGGGCGATTGGCAAATGACGGTTTATTATATGGGGTATTCTCCGGAAAGCCGCCAAATCAGCCTGGGGGCGGGAGACAGCCTCTTTTTGCGCATCGGCCTGGACCCGGTCCCCACCGGAATGGATCAGGTGGTGGTGAGCGCTTCCAGGATGGAGCAGCGGGTGTCTGAATCCGCCGTATCGGTAAGCATGATCCGGCCTGCCTCCCTGTCTGCCGTACACCTGACCGACCCAAAGGACATCATGAACAAGCTTTCAGCCATCGAGGTACTCGACGGCCAGGCTTCCATCCGTGGCGGCAGCGGATTCAGCTATGGAGCGGGCAGCAGGGTCCTGGCACTGGTGGACGGCTTGCCCATGATATCGGCTGATGCCGGAAGCATCCGCTGGCAGACGCTGCCCCTGGAAAACATTTCCCAGATAGAGGTCATCAAGGGGGCCAGTTCGGTCTTGTACGGTTCTTCTGCTCTCAATGGCATTGTTAACTTCAGGACGGCCGATCCGCCTCCCGTCCCCCAGTCGAGGTTTTTTGCGGAGTCGGGCCTGTATGCCCGGCCCAGAAACCGCGACTGGATATGGTGGGACAAGCCGCAAAGGTTCAGGAAAGCCTCCTTATCTCATGCAGGCCAATACGGACGTACCGGCCTGAACATGGGAGTTTTTCTGCTGGACGATCAGGGATACCGCCGCCTGAATGACGAAAGGCTGCTGCGCATGAATGCGAGGATGCAACGGCACAGCCGCCGTTTCGAAGGGGTTTCGTATGGGGCGGCCATCAATGGCGGCTATTCGGACAAGCGGGACTTCTTCCTCTGGGAAGATGCCCGGACCGGGGCCCTGAAACAAAACGAAGAGGTTGTTTCGCATATGAAAGGTCGGTTTCTTTATATCGATCCCTTTGCCGGCATTGCCCGTGAAAATGGTTTTTCTCACGATTGGCGCAGCCGGATACAGTTAACCGAAAACCGGTATCCGGTTACGGTGCAGAACAACAGCAGCACCCGTTCGGTGTATTCGGAATATCAGCTTGACGGACCCCTGGGCCGAGGGCTTTCACTGAATGCCGGGCTGGTCTTTCATCGCAGCCAGGTGTGTTCCAATTTTTATGGCAACCACGACGCCCTCAACCTGTCGGTCTATTCCCAACTCGGTTTACCCCTGGGCGGCCGGCTGAACCTGGTTGCCGGGCTGCGGCTGGAGCACAACAGCCTGAACGGCGAAGCCGACCATCCGGTGCCCCTGTTCAGGGCAGGCCTCAATTACAGGCTGTCTGACAGCCGTTTTTTGCGCGCTTCCTATGGTATGGGGTACAGAGTACCGTCGATAGCCGAAAAATATGCCCGGACCTCATTGGGAGTGGTACAGATAGTGCCAAACCCGCACCTGAAGCCCGAATCGGGTTGGAATGCCGAAGTGGGGCTCAAACAGGGTCTGCTTACCCCGGCCCTCGACGGAGTGATCGACCTGACCTTGTTCTATATCCAAAACAAAGACCTGATCGAATACCTCTTTGGGTACCACTCAGGAGCCGGCTTTGGTTTCAGGGCCGTTAACCAGGAGTACTCAAGGGTAACCGGTGCCGAACTCGAATTTTTGTTCACCCACAGCAAACGGGGAGTTCACACCAGCTTGCAGGGCGGATATGTATGGATGCTCCCTGTGGAGTTCGATCAGCGAAACTGGCGCAATACCGGGAACTACCTCAAATACCGCAGAAAGCATTCTGCTGCACTGAATCTGATCACTGCCCGTGGCCCCTGGGAGGCCGGCATCGGATTGCATGCGCGCTCCCGCATTCTGGAAATCGACGATGTGTTCCTGCTTCCCCAGATAAGGGAGCGTATTTTGCCCGGCTTCTACGATTACTGGATGGCAAGCCAGGGCGGGCATATAAGGGCCGACGTTCACCTGGCCCGCTCACTTGGTGCAGCGTACCGCATCTCGCTGGTCCTGCACAATGTGACCAATGCCGAAATCATGGGCAGGCCTGGCGACATCCAGCCACAACGGCAGTTCGGCTTGCGCTTTGCCGGTGAGTTCTGATGCCTGCGATGGGATGGCCGGCTCAAACCCCCACCAAGCTCTCAGGCAGTTTCCTGCCATGAACAAAGCGTGCCATTGGCTGTTGGTTTTTTTGTATTTGCTATTCAGGGAATCGGCATATGGATAAACCAGGAATACTGAAGATGATCAGGGCTCCTTTTTTGAGCTCCATTATTACCCCGCTTTTGGCCGGGACATTGCTGGCAGCCGGCGTTGGCAGCGGCGTTTATCTCCCCGGCTTGTTGATGGTTTTGATCATCGGCATCGGGCTGCACGCTGCCGTTAATGTCTATAACGATATCTACGACACCATTCAGGGCACCGACAGGGTGAACGTGCACCGGAATGAGGCCAGTGGCGGGTCGGGCATATTGCAGGACCACCCCAGCCTGATGGGACGTATGTTCCAGATCGCCAGGGCCTCCCTGCTGATTGCCCTGGCCGGGACCCTTGTTCTTGCTTTTCTTGTCAGCCGGGATTTGCTTCCATTGCTGGGATTTCTTTATGTGTTGTCGGCTTTTTTCAGCAAGTATTATACTGCGCCTCCTGTTAAACTCGCATACCGGGGGATGGGAGAGGTTTCTGTATGGTTTGCCTTTGGTCCGATGGCCGTTATGCTTGCCTCGGTAGGCCAGGATCTGGGCTGGCATCCGCAAATTGGGTTCCTGATGCCAGCCACCGGTTTAAGCACATTGTCCATTCTCCTGGTTGGGCAATTGATCGATCTGGATGCCGACCGCCAGGGAGGAAAACGCGGGGTGGCCTCCAGACTGGGCACCCGCTTCACTTCGGTGCTTTACCTGCTTGTACAGTTGGGTATTGTGGCCAATATCGTGCTGCTTTACCTGTATTTGCCCACGCCGTCCTGGCCTGTGCTGCTGGCACTGATCCCTTACCTCTTCGTTTTCCCGGTTGCCGCTGCCGGTATCGTCAGGGATCACGGCAAGCCGGGCCCACTGAAAAAAGTCGCGAAACTGACGGTGCTCCTGCACCTGCTTTTTTCGTTCTTTTTGGTGGCGGGGCTGTTGTTCAGACTGCTTTAGCCCACCAGCAAGTACCTGATCAGCAAGAAGAAAACCGGAGCGGAAGCCGATGAGAGCAGGTTGACCACATCGTTGGGGGTCAGCCTGTCTGTGTCGTTGCGGGCTGCCGGTTTAAAAACGGCCAGCCGCTGCAATCCGGGCTCCAGGTATGCACCCAGGAAAGAATCAGCCACAGAGGCCAGGAAGCCAGAAGCTGCCAGCATCCCCAGCAATTGCATGTTTGTGCTGCCAAAGAAGGCCTGGAGCGACAAAACGGCGATAAACAATGCACCGGCAATGGCCGCCAGGGTACCTGCAGCGGAAATGCCGCCGGATATGCCGGCGCCCCGCATCCCCATGTCGGCCAGGGAGAAGCAGCGTTTATGGAAAACCGGCCCGATCTCACTCGACCAGGTGTCGGCAGTTACAGCCGCTATCAGTGCAACATAGGCAAGTATAAACCCATCGTGTTTGCTGATCAGGTAGGCTGCGGAGGCCACCAGCGCCCAAAGGATGTTTGCCAGCACCTGCCAGGCATTGCGGGCATCGGCCAGGGGGGGCTTTTTCCGCCGTGCTGTATGGATCCTGGTAAAGACCACTGATGTGAAAAAAAAGGCAAGTACCGGGATGCTCCAGCTTATACCCAATACGCCAAAAAAATAAATACCCAGGATATAGGTGGCAAAACTCCCGGTTTTGCTCAACACCCGGTAATGGTACAGCAAGGCCGAACCAAGCAGGCTGATGAGTACCACGCCGATCAGGAAACCAAGGCTGCCTTCATGAAATTCCATGATCAGAAAATACAGTGCGCAGCCCACCGGGATGCTGAAGTTGTCCGAACCCCTGTAGGAGATCAATTCGAAATTGATGGCCAGGATGATGGTAAGGATAACATATGTCGGAATCCCGAATTCGGTTTCCGGCAAAAGGGCAAACAGGATAAAAAAGGTGGTGATGGCAAAGCCCAGTACGCCAAAGAGGCTTTTCTCCTCCCTCAGTGCATGGAAGCGGATATTGCCGGGTTGCAGCTGACCGGCCAAAAAGGCCATTGTGTCGCCCGCGACAAGAATTGCCAGGCAGATCTGGAAATAATGTACGGGCATCCTGTAGAGCAACAGAAAAGCCGTCAGTACTCCCAGCGGATAGAAAAGGGTGCCCAGGCTGTTGCCCGACTGCTTGTGCAATGCCCTGAATGACCTCTTGTTGTAGGTGGCAAAGGAGAATACGGTGCCGGTTGCAATAACCCCCAGCAGCAATTCTCTTTCAAGCAGATAGGTCAGCGCCAGCAACCCGGCACCTGTCAGCAGGTGGATGCTCTTTCTCAGAAATTGGCCATGTGGTATCATGCCGGCCTGTGTTGAAATAATCCCCATCCCGGGTCCTGGCCATCGCCAGGTAACCAGTGATGCCTGGAGCTGCAAAAGTAAGAATACTTTCAGGGAACTGGCAGTATTAGTCGCTTCCGAACTCAAAAAGCAGTGACACATAGCTCACCACCCTGTCGGAGGGGCTTGCCTCGCCCGAATGCCCCCTGCGTAGCACATGTACCCTGTATCCGGGGTCCAGCAGCCGGGTATATTCCATGAGTGCCATGATGGGTCCGTAGCCGCACACAGTGATCTGTTCGCCGGTGACTACCTTGTGCACCCCCTTTGTGTCGCGGCTGAGTATCTTTTGCAGCACCAGGCTGTCGCGTTCCATGGCCCTTTCGGGAGAAAGAAAATGGGAAAAATCGCTGGATGCGATAAAGAGCAGTTTCCTGTTCATGTGTTTGGATACCCGGTGGATTTTATTGGCCAGATCGATGGCCGTGGCGGCATCCTGATCCCGGATATTCACTGCGAGGATGCGGTAGTTGAAGGAGAAAAAATACTGCAGGTAGGGAAGGATGACCTCGGCCGAGTGTTCGGATTCCTGGGCACGTGGCGAAACCGGCAAGCCGAGTGATTCCATGAAAGGGATGTCGACAGCCAGGCTGCCCATAGGGGTTTCCCAGTGCCTGTGCCCGTCCACCGACAGCCCGGGACCCTGTCCGCCGTGATTTGGGTGTACGATCAGAACGGTATCCGGAGGCCTTCCCCATCGGCGGTGTTGTTCGAAAAAATGTACGGCCTGGGGGGCGCAATAGGCCAGGCCGGCATGAGGCACCACCCCACCCGCAATGTGGCCGTCGAAGCGGATGGCATCGATCCCTGGCTTTTCCCGCTCCAGGGCATCGTTCAAAATCTCCCTGATCCGGTGTCCGGAATCAGGGTAGAACATGCCGGATACGGCAGGGGGTCTGGTGGACGAAGAGTTTTCCATCGGATTGGCTTTTGGGGTGCTTCCTATGACATGATGCAAATACTTTTGGAACAGCCCGTACACTTTCCTGATGCATCCATCCCCAATTTGCTGACCCGGTATCCGGTGCGTTCAATGACCAGCTGTTCGCAATCCGGACAACGGGTGGCAGTCCCTCCCTGACTGGCGGGCATATTGCCCAGGTAAACATAGGGAAGTCGCTGCCGTGCGGTATGGTACAGCTCCTGCATTGTCTCAGCGGGGGTGGGTGGCTGTTGCATCTTCCGGGCCGGAAAATAACGACTCAGGTGAAGTATGGTTTCCGGGCCCAACTCTTGCTGTATCCATTCAATCATCCCTTCAAAGGCCAGGGCATCGTGGTTCAGTCCCGGAATGACCAGGTAGGTGATTTCCAGGTGAATGCCTTTTCGCGAAATGGCCTTCAGGCTTTCTTTCACAGGCTGTAGCTTGCCTCCGGTTTCCCTGCGGTAAAAACTCCGGTCGAAGGCTTTCAGGTCGATATTAAAAGCATGTACCACCTCCATCAGCTCCTCCAGAGGTTCCCTGTTGATGTAGCCGTTGCTCACCACCACGTTCTTCATCCCCCTGTCGTTGATCTGCCGGGCCGAATCAAGCATGTATTCGAACCATACAGTGGGCTCGTTATAGGTGTAGGCCAGTCCGATCCCCCCTGATTTTCCGGCCGATTCCAAAAGGACCCCAGGGGGGGTGGGTTCCGGCCGGCCGAAATCGTCGGGGCAGCATTGCGAAATGGTTGCGTTCTGGCACCAGCCGCAACGGAAGTTGCATCCAAAGCTGCCCACCGACAGGATCTGATGGCCGGGGAAAAAATGGTAAAGGGATTTTTTTTCGATGGGGTCGGTGCACAGGGCGCTTATGAGTCCGTAATTCAGTGAAAACAGTTGTCCGTTGATGTGGCGGCGCACCCCGCATTTGCCGGTATGCCCGGGGGGCATCCGGCAAAGGTGGGGGCAAAGCAGGCATTCGGCCTCCCCCTTTTTGTTCATGGCATAATGAAGGGCCTCCTGCATCATGGCCGGGTTAGGTGTGATTTGTAAAATCGGGGCGGGCCTTGCCAGATCAGAGGTAATAGCGTATGCCGAAGTTGAACTTAAACTGGTCGAAGCCGCTGAGAAACAGCTTGGGTTCGGCAAACAGGGAAACCCCGCCCAGATTGTATTCCAGGCCGGCACCAAGGCCCAGGCCCAGCTCGCTGTCCGAATCTGAAACGGTACCCACTCCGGGGATATCGACCGACACGCTGGCATAGTGAAGGCCCAGGGCGCCCACCCCATAGATCATCAGGGCGTTTTCGCTGAAAAAGATGTAATGGAAGTTCGCATTGAACTCCAGATAGGTGGCCGAGACCCCTGGTTGGGTGTCGACTAGCCAGTAGGTGAGGTCGCCGCCAATGCGCATTTCTTCGCCAAGGAAGTAAGTGGCCCCGGCCCGGAGCCCGATTTCTTCGATATCGAATCCGTAGGACAGCCCGGCACTGATTGCGAGCTGGCCTTCGCCGGGCGAGGTTTGCCGGGCATGCGTTTTTTGGGCGGGTATGCCCAAGATGACTAATGTACATACTGCCAGTAAGAGTCGTCTCACGTGCTTCATTTTTCTCGTGTATTGGTTTAACAATGATTTGTTCCTGAAACCGCTTCAGGGCTTTAGCAGAAAAAATATCTGTGGCATTTACATAGACGAATCTAATGATTATTATTCAATAATCCAAATCCTTGTACGAAAGGGCATGGTGTCCGTTTTCGTTCAATCATGTAACAATGCCGGACAATTTTCCAATGGATTTTCACCAAGAAATCACCCAAAACAAAAAGAGTAAACTTGCAAACATCACAAAACCAATAAAATACAATTTGTGGCACAAAATTAGTGTACTACATGAGTAGAACACTAACTTAACAACATAAAAAACCAAACGCCATGAAATTTAAAACCATTCTTTTCGCCGCCATTTTTGCCCTGTCCATTGCCTCTGCACAGGCAGATGAAAACAAAAGAACCCTGACTTTCAGGGACGCCCTCGGACGAACGCTCTTCATGCCTGTAATGAACGAGGAGGCCGAAGAGGAAATTCCCTTCGACCACATTGCCGTGTTCAAAGAGATCAGGCAGCTCGATGTGAACCGGCCCATCGACATATCGGAGATGATCAAGCCCGAGCCCGATGCCGACGACATTCCCAGCCAGCTCAAGGCGTTGATCGCAAAAGATTTATAGAATGGCTGTGAGCCTATACTTCCCTTGCAACAGCCCGGCCGTTTCTCGACCATTCGCTCCACGAACCGGTATAGACAGGGGGGATTTCCCAACCCGCAGCAGCCATGGCCAGGGCGCTGTGGCAAGCGGTGACCCCCGAGCCGCAATGCAGGATGACCTGTGATGCCGGCCGGCCGCCTGTCAGTTTGCTGTACATTTCATGCAGTCGGGACGGGGGCAGGAACAATCCGTCATCGTCCAGGTTGTTTTCGTAAGGCATATTCACAGCTCCCGGGATATGCCCTGCAATGGTATCGATGGGCTCTTCAATGCCCAGGTAGCGTGCTTCCCCCCTGACATCCACTACCAGGTAATCAGGATGTGCAGCGGCACGGGCCACCTCTTCCATGCCGGCGGTGGGCAGCTCCCAGTCCTTCCCGGAATAAGGCGGCATTGGTTCGGTGCTTCCTTCTCCGGACTCCGGGGGGTATCCGGACCTCAGAGCCGACTGCATCCCCCCGTCCAGCAACTGCACCTTTTCGTGTCCCATGGCCTTTAACATCCACCAGAACCTCGCTGCAGCGTTGGCCCCGCCCTGGTCGTCGCATACCACGACGTGGCTGCCCGGACCAATGCCCAGGCGACCCAGAAACACAGAAAAACGTTGCGGTGAGGGCAGGGGGTGCCGCCCTCCCTTCCTGAGGTCTTCATGGATGTCCGACAGTTCTTCTTCCAGGTGTACATGCAGGGCACCTCTCAGGTGGCCTGCCCGGTACCTTTCCCTGGCATCCTGCCCTGCCCTTGCATCAATGAGTACGAAATCATGCCCGCCTTCGGCCAGCCTGACCAGTTCCCTGGCCTGGATGAGGTGGGAACCACTCTTCATAACCCAAGCCGGCTCAGAGCTCCGAAAACCAGGATGGCCGGCCAGACAATGGCTTTTAGCAGACCGAGCACACCGGTCCAGATCCCGGTGGCCCCGGAAATAAAATAAATGGCTGCGCCGATAAAGCCGAGGCCGTATACGGCATTGCTTGCGTGCGAATCGTTTTTCATCCGTTTATGGTTTTATGGTTGTAATATGGTTAAAACGTCAGAAAAAAGAAATTAGAGGATAGAAATTGGAAGGTAGATTTTGGTTGTTGGCTTTTGGCTTTTGGCTATTGGCTGTTGGCTTTTGGCTTTTGGCTTTGGGCTATTGGCTTTTTGATTTCTACTTTCTATCTTCTACCTTCTACCTTCTACCTTCTACCTTCTACCTTCTACCTTTACCTTCTACCTTCCGGTAAAGGTATCCAATTTTTTGTTTGGTCTTCCTGGCTGTGGGAAGTTTTTGCTGGCAGGATGTTTGCAGTAGAAACTCTTTGTAAGTTTGTTGTACTTTTACTGTTGCGTTGTTGCGCACCCCCTGGTATTTTTGAATAAATGAAGAAAAAGCAACGTGTGATCGTAGGACTGTCTGGAGGAGTCGACAGCTCGGTGGCAGCCTGGCTGCTCCGGGAGCAGGGGCATGAAGTGGTGGGGGTGTTCATGCGCAACTGGCACGACGAATCGGTGACCCTTTCGTCCGACTGTCCCTGGAGGGAAGACAGCACAGATGCGCTGATGGTGGCCGACCGTTTGGGCATCCCTTTTCACACACTTGATTTCAGCGAGGTTTACCGCCGCCGCATTGTCGACTATATGTTTGCCGAATACAAGGCAGGGCGCACCCCCAATCCCGACGTACTATGCAACCGGGAGATAAAGTTTGACGTTTTTTTGGATGCGGCCCGCAAGCTGGGGGCCGGTTACGTGGCCACAGGGCATTATTGCCGCAGGGAAGTGACCGAAAAGGATGGCCGTCCGGTTTATCGCCTGCTGGCCGGGGCCGATGCCAATAAAGACCAAAGTTATTTTCTTTGCCAGCTCGATCAGGCACAGCTGTCTCGGGCCCTATTCCCCATCGGACATCTGCACAAACATCAGGTAAGGAATATTGCCAGGGAACTCGGCCTGGTCACAGCCGAAAAGAAAGACAGCCAGGGCCTTTGTTTTGTCGGGAAAGTCCACCTGCCCGATTTTCTTCAGCAGCGGCTGAAAGCCAAAAGGGGGGATATCCTGATGGCAGACAGGGAAACAGCATCTGCAGCCATGCCCAAACTTCCCCCACAGGAAACATGGGCCCTGCTGCCCGATCCTCTGCTTGAAGAACTTTGTTCCCCTCCCGTTTACCATGCTGCCCAATGCCCGAAGCTGGGCGAACACCAGGGGGCTCATTTTTTCACTATTGGCCAGCGTAAGGGATTGAATGTGGGGGGGTTGCAACGGCCGCTCTTTGTCCTGGCCACCGATACCGGTTCAAACCTGATCTTTGCCGGTATGGGCGAGGACCATCCCGGACTGTACCGGCAGGGGCTTTTTGTGGAGGCCTCAGCCGTTCACTGGATCCGGGACGATCTGCAGCTGAAGCCCGGTGAGGCGATAAGACTGATGGTACGCATCCGCCACAGGCAGCCATTGAGTCCCGCCATGCTGATCATGCGCGAGCAGGGAATGTATGTATTGTTCGGGGAGCCTCAGCGGGGAATTGCCCCCGGGCAGTTCGTGGCCTGGTACCAGGGCGATGAATGCATCGGCTCAGGCGTGATCGATGCCTGAGCCCGGGAGAGGGATCAATGCCTACCAGCTTTCTTTGACCCGGTTTTCTTTGGGTATCCCCAACTTGTCCAGGTGTTTTTCTACGGCCTCCATCATCGGTTCGGGCCCACAGATGTAGAAATACTGCCCCTTGTCATTGATGTGTTGTTCAAGAAACTCCCGGGTAATGAAACCGTGGGCATATTCATCGGTCTTTTCCTCCGACAAAATGTGTACCACCTGCCCGTCCAGCATTTGCTCCAGCTCTTCTTTGAGGATGATGTCGTCGCGGGTTTTGTTGGCAAAAATCAGGGTGTTGCTGTCGGAGGAGTCCTTGCGGTAGAGGTCCCTGAAAATGGCCAGAAAGGGAGTGACCCCGGCGCCACCGGCAATGAAAACCCCCTGGCCGTGGTAGGTGATGCTGCCGAAGACCTCGTGCAGTATGAGTTCATCGCCGGGTACCAGGTCGAGCAGTTTGTCGGTGGCCCCGTCATGCTCGGGATAGGTTTTGATGACAAACTGCAGGTCTTTGTCTTCGGGCAGCGAGGTGAAGGTAAACGGCCTCCTCTCATTTTGCCAGCCGTTCTTGTTGATGGCGATCTCTGTGGCCTGTCCTGGCTTGAACGTATAATTTGCAGGTTTTTCGGTGTGGATCTTCAGGGTGTCGTGGGTTACATTTTCGATCGACTTGATCGATACGGTATGTTTTTCCATGGCCATTTACGGTTTTTCTTTTTCAATTTTTTCTTTTACGATCCGTTCGTATTCCTTTTTTTCCTTGTGTTTTTTGATCCTCCAAATGATATACAACACGATGATCAACAAGGGGATCACAACAAATACAATGAAGTTAACCGGGTTTTCGAGAAAGCCAACCGGCTCCCCGTTATAGGGCAGGTGAGTTGGTCTTTGTGCGAAAACCAGGTTGTGGGCGGTTAATAACATGGCGGCAATGAAGGCGATGCGTTGTTTCATAGGGTGTGGTTTTAGGCTTGCAGGCGTTAATATGTATACAACAGGAGAACATTTCATTGGTTCAACCCTTGACCGGTTTTTGGCTCAGCTTTCGCAGCATCAGCATGCGCAGGGTGACAATCAGCCGGATCAGCAGAAACTGCAGGGTGAGGAAAAAAATAATGGAGGCAGCTGCAGGGATGTCCATGATGTAGGAAGCCAGCAGCCCGCTCAGTGATCCGGTAATTCCCCAGAGGGAAGCCAGCGGCATGATGAAGGCAAAATTGCGGGTGAACAGCATGGCCGTGATCTGGGGCAGGGTAAAGATGCTCAGAACCAGGATGATACCCAGTGAACGGATGCTGAAAACAATAGCCAGTGCGATTACCACCGACATCAGGTAGCGGAAAAAGGCCACCCGGATTCCCATGACCTTTGCAAACTCGGGGTCGAAAGCGGTATAGAGTATGGGGCGGAAAAATACGGCGAACACGGCGATGGTGACCAGGCAGAATGCCCCCAGCAAATACAGTTCCGACCTCCCTACCGACAGGATGTTCCCAAAAAGGAAGCTGAGCAGGTTGGGGGTATAGCCCGGAGTCATAAACACAAAGATAATTCCCAGGGCCATGCCCAGCGACCACAAAATGGCAATGGCGCTGTCTTCCCTCACCTTGCCCCTTCCTGATATCCATTCGATGCCTGTCGACGACAGCACGGCAAAGACAGCAGCCCCTAAAAAAGGATTAATCCCGAAAAAATAGGCCATGCCGATCCCGCCGAAGGAAGCATGAGTAACGCCTCCGGCGATAAAAACGATCTTGCGCGACACCACATAGGTGCCAACCATGGCGGCGATGATGCTGGTCAGGATGGCGGCCATCACAGCGTTCTGGAAAAACTGGTATTCAAACACCAGGAGGAGGTCACGCATGGTCGTGCGATTTAAGTACCCGGTGGGGAATGGGCCCGTGAGCAATGAGGTCGACCGGACAATTATACACTTTCAATACCTCTTCCGATAGCTGGTTGGATGGATGATAGTGGAGTTGCCCGTTAACACAGGCAATGGTTTTCACCAGGGGCGAAATGGTGCCGATATCGTGCGATACCAGCAAAATGGCCATCTCCTGGTTAAGTTCCCTGAGCCAGCTGTATAATTCCTGTTCAAAGGCTTTGTCTACATGGGTGTCGGGCTCATCAAGAATCAGCAGTCCTGGCCGGTTGATCAATGCCCGGCAAAGCAGGGCTTTTTGCAGCTGCCCCCCGCTCAAGTCGCCGATCGGGCGTGAGGCGATGGCCGATAATCCTGCCTCATCCAGCATCTGATGCAGTTGTTTCCGCTGCCCTGCCGTGAGTTGCGGAAACCAGTTGTTCCGGCTTTTGAGACCTGAATTGACCAGGTCTTTGACGGTGATCGGGAAACTTTTGTCTATCTGGCTTACCTGGGGAAGATAGCCTATGGCCGGCTTTCCGCGAGGGAAGCTGACCGAGCCTGAAAAAGGGGGGAGCAGCCCCAGTATCACCTTGACCAGGGTGGTTTTGCCCCCTCCGTTAGGTCCAATAATGCCCATGAAATCATCCGGATAAACCTCCAGGTTCACATCACTGAGCACTGCTTCGGAATGGTAGCCGGCATTGATGTCCCTGAGTATGACCAGTGCTTCCTTCAATGCAAATGGGTTTTAAACACACCGATCAGGTGCTCCATGGCGTCCATCCAGTCGTACGCCAGGGGGTTGATCTGAACCAGGGCAGCGCCTGATTCCTCGCTGACAAGGGCTGCACTGCGGATGTCGAATTCTTCCTGGATTAGGATCAGGCGGATGGAGTGCTCCCTGGCCTGGTTGATGATGCGGGCCAGATGGGCCGGGGTGGGTTCCTTCCCCCCCCTTTCGATAGAGAGCTGTTCGAAGCCATAATCACGTGCCAGGTAGGTCAGGGCCGGATGAAAGATCATGAATGTTGTTTGTGTCAGCTGGCCCGATAGTGCATTCAGTCGCTCATGCAAATCCTGCATTTCGGCAAGCAGGCTGGCATAATTCACTTCCAGGGTTTCCTCCAAATGCGGGTAGGTGGTGGCAAGGGCTTGCCTGATTACCGGGAGCACCTTCAGCATCGTCTTCGGCGAAGTCCATATATGGGGGTCGATGCC
>PWJC01000053.1 GCA_003560165.1 Bacteroidales bacterium | reverse complement strand
GTGGCCGTGTAGGGGAGGAGGCGCTTGCGGCTGAGGCTGGCGCGCTGTTCGACGGGGTCGATGTTGAGGATCACGGCGGTGATCTCGTCGCCCCGGTTGAAGTGTTCGGTGATGGCCTCGATGTGCTCGTGCGCGAGTTCGCTGATGTGCACGAGGCCTTCGATGCCTTCTTCGATCTCCATGAACACGCCGAAGTCGGTGATGCCGGTGATCGGGCCGGTCAGCTCGGTGCCGGGCGGGTACCGGTCGGGCAGCGAGCTCCACGGGTCGGGTTGCGTCTGGCGCAGGCCGAGGGAGATGCGCTGCTGGTTCGTGTCGATCTTGAGGATCATCGCTTCGAGCTCGTCGCCCTCGGTCAGCATTTCCTTGGGGTGCCGGATCCGCTTGGTCCAGCTCATTTCGCTGACGTGGATGAGGCCTTCGAGGCCGGGTTCGATCTCGACGAAGGCGCCGAACTGCGTGAGGTTGGTGACGTTGCCCGAGATCCGTTCGCCGATCTGGTAGCGGGCGAGCACGTCTTCCCACGGGTTGCGGACGAGCGACTTCATCGAGAGGTTGATGCGCTCGCGTTCGAGGTCCATGTCGAGGACTTCGACCTTGACCTTCTGGCCGACCTTGACGACGTCGCGCGGGTGGTTGAAGCGGCCGTGCGTCAGTTCGCTGCGGTGCACCAGGCCGTCGACGCCGCCCAGGTTCACGAAGGCGCCGAAGTCGGTGATCTCGACGACTTCGCCTTCCATGCGGGCGCCGGGCTCGAGCTTCTTGAGGGTCTCGGCCTTGACTTCCTTGATCTCTTCTTCGAGGATCGCGCGGCGCGAGATGATGACGCGGTTGCGGCGCCGGTTCAGCTCGATGATCTTGACCTTGATGCGCCGTTCGACGAACGGGCTCAGGTCGTTGACGCGCCGGATGTCGACCTGGCTGGCCGGCAGGAAGGCGCGGATGCCGAGGTTGGCGACGAGGCCGCCCTTGACCTTCTCGACGATCTCGACTTCGACCGGCTTTTCGGCCTCGAAGATCTCCTGCAGCAGGTTCCAGGCGCGTTCCTGATCGGCGCGCTTCTTGCTGAGGATGATCGTGTTGTTCGGCACGTCACTGCGGACGACGTAGACCTGGATGTCGTCGCCCGGCTTGAAGTACTTGGCCGCCTCTTCGGCGTCCGCGTCGTGCTCGAACAGTTGGTTGTAGGGCAGCAGGCCCTCGATCTTGGCGCCGACGTCGACGATGATGCCGTCCTGCGCGAGCATGATGACCGAACCGGTCGTGATCATGCCGCGGTGCACGGGCTTGCGCGCCAACTGTTCGTCGCTGGCGGCGAGCACGTCCTCCATCGTCATTTCGCGTTCTTCTTCGGCGGGAGCGGCTTCGGTGGGCGCGCCTACGGGGGCGGCCTCCGGTTGCTGCTGCGAGGGTTCTGGAGTCTGCGCTTCGGAGGGTCCCTGCGATGGGGTTTGTTCCGTTGCCTCCGCGGCGCTTTCGCCCTGATCAGCTGCCGCGTTGGGGGCCTGGTCGGCGCGTTCCTCCGGGGCTTGGTCGGTGGCCGGACGCGGGCTGGCGTCGGCCTGGGTCTTGAGATCATCCATGTACGGGGGGTCCTCCTAGCGTGGGTTGCTTGCGCAACTTCCTATTAAACCACATGTCGGCCCCCGACGGCAAATGAACGTCGGCTCGTGCTGGGCATTCTCGTGGTTCGGGACGGGCTGCGCTAGGCCTCGAGGCGGGATCGCCGCGCGTGGTCGCCGACCCCAAAAAGGCGTGAACCCCGCGTGGGAGCACGGGGTTCACTCGGAAGAGAATGGGAGCGAGGTGATGACAAGGGGAGAGTCACCTCAGATCCACGGAGGTAGTTTACGAGGGGGGTCTTACAGGATTCTTACGTGTGCAGATTCGCTTCGTTCTTGAATGACTTCACCTCAAGGTCCACTAAGCGGCGAAGGTCCGGGGCAAGATGGAACTCCCGCTCAAGGAAGTGCGGGTTCTTCAAGGTAGCGGCGAGGGCTCTTAGTGACTCAAGGTCTTCAACAAAGGCTCGATTGCCGCCTTGCGCCTTCAAGCGCAAGATGTGAAAGCGAACGAAGCCTTGCTCCTGCAACAGCCCCATCGTGCCGAAGGAGTCGCTTACCCCCTCTAACTCGCGTATTGCGTGCTCAGGAACGTATTCACCAGAGTTCGCGAGAACTAGTACCTCTCTGAAGCGAAAGGCAAGTTGGTCGGGTTCATCGCTTATCAAGTGCTGCGCGCGCTTAAGGTGCTTCTTCGCCTTGGAGCCGTTTGACAACTTCAGTGACACAAGTGTCGCGAGCGCAATCTGGCAGAGAAACTCTTCGTAAACGACTTGATGCCTACTGGCGGCTGAAATGGCAAACTCGTACTGCGCCATGGCTGCGTTATGATCCTTGAGTAGCCATAATAACTCAGCATGGAGCCAGTGCAGTTCGGCCTTCATGGCGTCAGGAAAGCTCCCGCCCTCTAGCTCACGTACAAGAGATTGAGCTTCAGAGGTTCTGCATTGCGCCACGAGTACGGTCGCCCACCGAAGCCGTGACTTCAGTTGGGCAAGGCCGCTAGTGAGCTGAATGCTGCGTTCCAAGAACCAAAGCGCTCGCTCCGCACGTCCAATTCGGCCGTGTAGGATTCCCAGTTGCGAAAGAATGGACGGAGCGAGGAGCGCAAACTCTGGAAGCCCTTGAAGGCGCCGCCAGGCCTCTTCGGCAAAGCGAAGGGCATCGCGAAGGTTTCCGTTTGTCTCCTCATGAATACTCTTAACTCGTAAGAAGAAGACTTGATCATAGGTGGTCAAGTGCGCAAAGTCGACTTGCTGAAGTTCAAGCTCGGCACGTTGAGATTGATCGGACATTTTCAATAGGTGGGCTAGGTTGACACGCGCCGCCTGTTGCCCCGAATCAATCGCACGCTGAAACGCAGTGCTTGCATCATTATCTTCAACACGTTGGAAGTGACAGACGCCTAGCCAGCGCGTGTCATCACTTGTGGGCTCGGGCAGCCTGTTGTAGAGCCGAATGCCGAGGTCAAACTCTTCCAAATAGACGCAGGCCTGAACGACACTAACAATGTCTGCATTTGGGAACCGCTCAAGGGCCCTTGCAATAATTTCGTGTCCGCCTACGTTTGACACCACGTCGATAATAGCGGATGTTTTGAAGCATCGTGGCCCAAACGAGGATCGGGGGCCGGGGCTTTGACCAAGGGCGTTCAGAACACTCGACGGGTTCGCAGCCGCTTATCGGTCCGAGGCACCGCCTAAACGGTGATTGGCGGTTAATCGATACCCCAGTCGATTCGAATAGTCCGTACATGTGCCTGGACCAATGGTCGGTTCGGATCATCCGCTGGCAAGTGAAGCATTGCTGCCTCCCACAGCTCTAGGTCATCAGGAATCCTTTTGGCCAACGCAACGATGAGGTCCGGGTCGTGAGAGTGTAGGACGGCCTGACGAAGGGCTTCTTCAAGCCTAATCCGCAGGCGCTGAATACCTGGGGAGTCGCTCTCGGAAAGGAGCGGACCACCGTACAACGCAACTGCCTCACGAATCTGCCCTACTTGCAACAGTTCTTCTAATCGTGTTGCATCAGTGGTGCAACTGTCCCCTAATCTATATGGGTTTCCTTCGATGGGCAAATGGCGCCTTGCGCGCGAGATTCTTGCCTTAAGGGTGCCGAGTTTTCCTCGTTCGCCGATTAGCTCTACCAACAACTCCTGACCGCGTAATCCGGTTGGATTGAAGGCAAGTAGCGCTGCAAGTTCTGCACTGCGCAATGGCAATGTGCTCGTCGTGCCGTCATGCGTGATGTTACGCGTTCCTAGCAGTCGTACGTCGCAGTGCGTCGATGGTGGGCCTGAAGTAAGCTGTCGAAGCGCCTCGTACCAGCTGGGATCTGGCGAAAACAGCCTCCAACCAGTAGTTCCAAGTTCGTAGAGCGGTGCCTGATGCGCTTCAAGCGCAAGCATCGCGTGTGCGGGCCGGTCCTGCTTGAGGTAACACGTGGCGAGTGCAAGGACGGTTTCTGTCGCAAGTTGAGCATCACCCTTGGTAACCCGACTCGCCAGTATAGAGTTGGCTTCTTCTTCGATGTTCTCGTGCTTTGCAAGCGCAACAAGGAGTTGGGCGACCCGAATTAGAGTTAGCTCTCTGACTTGTCCGGGAGAAGCCAACGCATTGGCAACGCCCACCACTGCCTCAGCCTCTTGTACCTTGTTCATTCGCAGTAGGCAACGCACGTACGGTAGTGTGGCGTAGCCAGGAAGTGAACTTGAGAACTCGTCGTATGCCTTCTTGTAATGTGCAAGCGCTGTTTCAAAGTCGTTTCGAACGAGCGCGAAGTCGCCGACCGTTGTGACGATTCCCTCTAGTGTTGGAGGCAAGTTCTCCGATGTCAGTAGGCAAAGTCGGTCAAGCAACTCGTGACCGTCGTCGGTAATCCCTAGAAGCAGTTGAGAGTACGTCAATAGGTTGAGCGTCGACAACCGTAGGAGTTCTTCCGGCATTGAACGAGATGAAAGCTCCCCCCAGCTTCTCTGAGCCCAGTAGTAGCCGAGGGTGTATTTTCCGATCTGAATGTATGCAGACCCAATACTGTTCGCAACTTGCGTAGCGCGATGCATATGCCCGCGGCTTCGATAACCATCGAATGCTTCTCGCAAGAGTCCGATACCTTGAGTTGTTTCGCCGGCAATTGAACGAAGAAATCCTTCAGAAGCTAACGTTTCAGGGCATCGCTTCATTTCTACAGCCAATGCCGCCATCTCTAGTGCCCCTGTCGGGCGGAGGCACGATGCGTACGCGGCCAGAAGCTCTGGGCCCTCGTCCTGGTGACTCTTGAGATAGCGACGAACTGCCCCTGAGGCATCTCGGTGTTGACCTAGAGCAACCTGCGCCTGAAACCACCAGTACATGGCACATCCATCGTTAGGGCGCTTTTGGAGGTGTGCCTCAACACAATGAAGTAGAGCGTTCGCCTCCCCCCGAGCGAGAAGTGCGTCCCCTAGCTCGTCCATCTCCTCTGGTCGAAGTAGCAGCTCACACTCGTCAACAAGTGGCGGTCCGCGATTTTCGTTTGAATAGGGCCTTGCGGCAGACTGCGCAACTGAGAATGCGTAAAATGTCGTGTGCCTTACATTTCGATGTGATGCATTGTATTGTCGAAGTTCTTGAAACAGATCTAAATCGTTTGAAGAGTCAGCTACGGTACGAGCAAGGGTCTCAAAAGAAACGGGATGGTCTGGAACTTGGCTAGTCAATTCTGAGTACCCATTGCTGAAGATCCAATCTCGAGCTTCTGCTGCTGTGAGGAGCAGGTCTTTGCCAGAAACAACGGCGGAAGCACTTGTGGACTCCAAAAAGGCGTGCCACTCAGGGCGTCCGAATCCAGCCAATACAGCGCGAATTGCGCCAGCTTCGGTACGGCACGTGTGATCTATTGCGTTGCAGAACTCAATCGACTGCTCTGCGTTTCCGATCAACACAAGGCTAGGACTGGAGCGAGAACTTAGCCCCGCAAGTCGGTCGATAACGTACGAGAATGGCATCCCCCGCCCCACAACACTAATGCCTGCCTGAAGCATTTCGTCAACAAGGCGATTTGCAATCCAGGTGCTGCTTGCCTTTGGTTCGAGGTCAATATGAAGAACTCTTGGCTGAGTGAGCGATAGCTCACGAAAGACCAGCCCGTACGCGGTTTCCGGTGACGCATTTACAACAGTCAGTGGCCACGGCCCGATAAACAGCCTCGCACAGCGCTCATACCAGGTCATTTGATGAACCTGAAGGCCGGGAGGCCGCAGTAACCGCTACTAGCCGATGAGGGAGGCAACTCAGTAAGAAAACGTGTGCAAACCGAAAGGGCACGACCACTGCTGGCCGTGCCCCATAACGACAAACGTTCCAACCGGTTTAGCGCTGAGACAAATGCACACCCGCAAGCACTGCGAGTCCGAGATTCATTACAACAAACGCGGTCGCAACGGCAAAAATGCGCTTTCCAGTGTTCTTCATGATTCCTCCCATATCTCTTCCTTGTGGCTTCCCCTGGATGAGGAACCCGACCTATGTACCGACTCACGGCCTCCCAACCGCAATCTGAGTCAGTACCTCTTGACGGCAAAATTAGAGCCGTCGAGGATGAATCTGTCAGGTAGGCGGCGCTTCTCCCAAAGCAACTAAGTACCTGACGACTAAAACGTAGCATTCGATTCGGTCCTTAGTCAAGACTTTGACATGTCGTGGGCCCTTGGCCCTTGGGCTCTCTGGTTGCATGGGAGGACGAGGAATAACCCCGTGGAATACTACTGGTCGCGTGAATCGGCAAACCACGGGGTGCCCCGAAGCCTATTGCGGTTCTACCCCCAACAACCCCACCACCAAATGCGCCCGACTCTCGTACCCGAGCTTCCCCAGCACGTTCGACACGTGCGCGTTCACCGTTTTCGGGGTGACGCCCAGGTCGGTGCTGGCGCGGCGGGTGTCGTAGCCCATCAGGATCAGGCGGACGGTGCGGAGCTCCATGTAGGTGAGGGGAGAGCCGTAGTGGTAGCCGCGAGTGGCCGAGGCGGCGGCGTACAGGCCGGCGACGATCCGGGTCGAGTCGGTCGAGGAGGCCACCCCGCTCACGTGGTAGCTGGCCAGGCAGTCCAGGTAGGCGGGGTGGGTCGATTGGGTCACGACCAGGGTGCGGGCACGTTCGACGCTGTCCAGCGCTTCGAGCTGGTACAGCGCCCACGTCATCGGGAAGTCCAGCAGGACGTGGGCGACGCCGTCCTTCCCGGTGCCGAACGGTTCCACGTCCGGGCGTTCCATCACGTCCTGGATCAGGCTCAGGAAGGTGGGATGGGACGACCGGACGTGGATTCCGAGTGGGGGTTGCGACATGCCTTCGACCTCCTCCGTGGAATGGGTGCTACGAACGAAGTCTCGGGCACGGCCGGTTGCGTCCGGGTTGCCGTCTCGGTTGCGGTGCATCGCGACCCGTTCGTCGCGATCGTTTCGTCGCGGTCCCGTCATCGCGGCCCCTTCATCGCGACCCAAGTCATCGCGACCTCGGGTCCAACGCGTCGCGCAGGCCGTCGCCCAGCAGGCTCCAGCCCAGCACCGTCGCCACGATCGCCAGGCCGGGCACGATCGCCGGCCACGGGCTCATCGCCAGGAATCCTTGCGCCTCGCGCAGCATGTTGCCCCACGACGGCACGTCGGGCGGGGTGCCCAGGCCCAGGAAGCTGAGGGCCGCTTCGGCCAGCACCGCGATCGCCAGGCTCAGGCTGGCCTGCACCACCAGCGGCGAGGC
>PWJC01000122.1 GCA_003560165.1 Bacteroidales bacterium | reverse complement strand
GCGCGGCCCATCACATCGCTGAGCAGATCGGAAGCATAGCCTCCTGTCACCTGCCGGTCAAGTCCTTTCTCTCCACTGAAAACGGTCAGTTCGAGTTTGTTCACAATATCTGCTACTGTCATGTTCATCGTTTTTTTAACATTTACCGGGGCCGGGGCTATTCAAATTTTTTCTCCCCCCATATGGCCTTCATGATTTCCATCGATTCGGCACACGGCAACTCGCCCTGCTGCTCCATTTTTTTCTGTACATAGATGCACTGCCTGATATCGGCCTCCCCCTGGACGATGTCTTCGGCCAGGGCATTGCAGGTGGGCGAGCCACAAATGCCGCAGTCTACATGGGGCAGGCTGTTCATGATCTCCTGTACCCTCCGCATTTTTGTCAGGGCCTTACCCATGTCTTCGTCCAGCTTGTCCATGGAGCGGGGTTTTACCCGGTCGACAGACAGTTGAGCTCTCAGGTACCCGGCCAGGTCAGCAATGCTTTCGCCCCGGTTCTGGTACAGCATCTCGTCAGCCCCGCTTTCCACCAGCTGGGCCCGTTTACGCAGACGCTCCACGGTAAAGAACCGGTTGCCGCTGGTCAATATGCCACCGGCACAGCTCTGATCGCAGGCACGCAGCTCCAGAAAGTCGATGTCGGTGACTTCTTCGTTTTCCATCATTTCCAGGAACTCGATCACATTGGAAATCTCGTCGATGGCCAGGGCGCGGCCGGGCATCTGCTGAGACTCCCCTTCGGTAAGCGTCCAAAGCATTTCGCCGGCCCCCAGTCTTTCCATGGCTGGGAGGCTGCAGGATTTCTCTGCTTTATGACCCTGCTTGACGCTGGTGTATATCTTATTGTAGATAAAGTCCATATTGATCACCCCCGTGATGGACGATCCCTCCTCGCCCACCGGGCTCTTGATGGCCGCGATCTTGGCGGCACAGGGAGTGATGTAAAATACCCCGATCTGCTCCGGAGCGGCCCCCTGGTCGAGCAGCTTTTTTTTGTAATAGGCAGCCGACACATCCAGGGGGGTTTTCAGCAGGATGATGTTGTCAGCGAACATCGGGAACCTCACCTGGATCAGCCTGACAATAGCCGGACAAAAGGAAGAGATTAGCGGGCGCTTCCTGTCTTTTTCGCCGACAATCTTGCCCATGGCATCCTTTAACAGCCGGGTACCGTGCTCCACTTCAAAAATATGGGTGAAACCCATGCCCATCAGCACGCTGCATATCTGGCTGATGGAAACGATTTCGGGGAACTGCCCCAGCAACACGTTGGGGATCAGAGCCACACGGTACTTATAATCAAATATACGGCGAAAATCGTCTTGCTCAACAATGATGGCACCAACGGGGCAAACATTGTAGCATTTGCCACAGTCCACACAGCGGTCGCCGATCAGCATGGCTTTCCCGCCCTGTATCCGGATGGCGCGGGTAGGGCATACATTCATGCAGTGGGAGCATCCGATACAGACCTCTGTTCTGAACTTCAATGCATGGTGAAACACCTCGCCCGTCATGATGATGCAATTTGTTTGAAATACAGAATTATTTCAACGGTGGTTCCCTTTCCCACTTCGCTGCTGATGTTCATCACATCCGCATTCTTTTTCATATTCGGCAGTCCCATGCCGGCACCGAAGCCCATTTCCCTGACCTGGCTGCTTGCTGTGGAAAAACCTTCTTCCATGGCCTGTTCGATGTCGGGAATGCCAGGGCCTTCGTCCCTGAGCACGATGCGTACCCTCTCGGTATCGATGTCGGCATAGATGGTGCCGCTGTAAGCATGTGCCACTATATTGACCTCCCCTTCGTAGGTTGCGACAACGGTACGTTTAATAATACCCATGTCGACATTGAGCTTTTTCAGGATCTTTTTGATCTCGCTGGAGGCATAACCGGCACGCGTAAAATTACCCCCGTCAACATTGTATTCTACACCTACCTTTTCGCTCATGACCTTTTTATCAGAAAATAGGTTGGACACCGGCCTGGTATAGCAAACCACAGGTTTTGAAAACAGAATACCTGCACTCGAGCAGCACCATATCGTTTTCCCGGGCCAGCCCGATCATTTCGGGGCTGGCCTTCTTGTTCCTGGCAAAGATGATGCAACTGATATCTGACATTTCGGCGGTACGAATGGTTTGTACATTGGCCAGTCCGGTGATCAGCAACACATTGTCGTTTTTCAGGGTGAGTACATCGCTCATCAGGTCGGAGGCAAAGGCCACCTCGATGGCATGATCAGCCAGGTGGTCCCCACAAACGATCCGTGCATCGAGCACCTCAGCGAGATTTTTTACCTTCATCTTATCTGGCTTTTCTGGACATTTACCCTCCCCCGGCTCCTGCATTTCCATCACCCGCGACGGGTTGTTCAAAATCTGCGGCAAAGATAAATGGTTGTAAATCAAAAAACAAATATGTTGTGAATATTTTCACATCATAATAAACAGAACAACAAACCATCGGTGTCTGCTATAACATACTTAGGTTCAGGCCGGGCAGTTCCGGCAACACAGACAGTATGTATTTAGACTGGTTCTAAAATATGAATCAGTGGTTGAGTTTGTTTAAAATAACAGCCAGGTCGGAGTAAATGGAGGTATTCTCTACGATGATGTTTTCGGGCACCTTGATCGATTGGGGGGTAAAATTCCAGATGGCCTTTATTCCCCAGGCAACTGCAAGGTCGGCCACCTCCTGGGCGCTGCCATCGGGGGTGGTAATGATGCCGATGCGGGCGGGCGTTTTGATCGAAAGATCGCGAAAATCGTCGAGGGCATGAATTTTTACCCCCCGGATCTGTGTGTTGATCACTCCCGGATCGGTATCGAAGCCAGCCACAATATTCAGACCGTAATGCTGCAGCCCCTGGTAATTGATCAGGGCCCGCCCCAGGTTGCCCACACCAAACAGGAAGGCATTTTCCCGGGTATTGAAATCAAGGAAACGGACGATGGTTTCGATAAGCTGCTCCACATTGTACCCAACCTTGGTGCGGCCCTTAACGCCGGTATACGACAGATCCTTGGTAACCAGGGTAGAGTCCATCTTGAATACGGAAGCGATCTGTCCACTCGAAACCTGCTCTACACCGCCTATCTTCAGGGCCTTAAAATAACTCAAATAACCCGGAAGTCGCCTGAGGGTCGGGGTGGGCACCTGTACCTGGCCTGAATTACTGATGTTGTTGCGCACTTTCATCCTGTTTGCTTTTGTTGTTTCGCCCTCAATTAATGAGTTTTTTCTTTAATGCAAAGGTATAATATTTCACAACAATCTTGTTATATAATTTATTATGTTGTTATATATTTCACATCTTATTTATGAAGCCCTGGTTGATTTATGATAAAATATTTAATAACTTATTGTTTTTCTGCATTTTGACTGTTCCGTCACCGAAGGCTATCCGGAAGGTTCGTTGATTTTTTTATTGAATGGTCCCAGGGTACATCTGATTTTTAACCTATTTATTTCTTTAATCTCTTTGCATCGGAGGCCAAAAAAGGGTTGTTCCCTCAGTGTTTCCCGGACCCCGCCGGAAAAGGTCCGGAAGGCACGGGGAAATGACGGGAACAACCCTTTGGCTCTGACATTACCGCTTCATATCAATGGCGTTTGCGGGGTGTGTAATGCGTGTGCAACAGGTCGTGCGACTTATGCCCAAGCGGCTTGTGCAGGAATGACTTGTAGATCTCGGCAACTTCCGGATTTTCGTGCGACTTTCTGATCGCCATGGCCTCGTCCTCATCGTAAATACCTGCAGCCCGCTTTTTGCGGATCTCATTGCTGGTGGGCATGGGCTGCCCCCCCCCGCCGATGCATCCGCTCGGGCAGGCCATTACTTCAATAAAATGGTAATTCGCTTCGCCCGCTTTGATCTTGTCCATCAGGATCTTTGCATTGGATAGTCCGTGAGCGATGGCCACGTTCAGTTCAACGCCCTCCAGGAAACTCCACTCCTGCTTCACGTCCTTGATCTTGACCGATGCTTCCTTGACTCCTTCCATACCCCTGACAGGCTTGATATTCAGGTTGGTAAACGGGACCTCCCGTTCGGTGACCAATTCGTAGGCGGTACGCAGGGCGGCTTCCATCACACCGCCGGTGGTGCCGAAAATAACGGCTGCCCCGGTAGATTCTCCCAGGATGTTGTCGTAACGCTCGTTTTCCAGTTTCTCAAAATCAATGCCTGCCTGGTGGATCATCCGGCCAAGTTCACGGGTTGTGAGCACATAGTCTACGTCCTTATAACCGCTACCACGCATTTCAGGACGCTCGGCCTCGAATTTCTTTGCGGTGCAGGGCATAATTGATACCACCACCATCTCGGCCGGGTTCTTGTTCACCTTCTCGGCATAGTATGTTTTTGCCAGCGGACCAAACATTTGCTGGGGCGATTTACAAGTCGACAAATTGTCGAGGAATTCGGGATATAGATGCTCCTGGAATTTGATCCATCCGGGCGAACAGCTGGTAAGCATGGGCAGGGCCACCTCCTTGCCGTCAACAAGGGCTTCCTTGAGGCGGGTGAGCAGCTCGGTTCCTTCTTCCATGATGGTCAGGTCGGCAGTAAAGTCGGTGTCCAATACCTTGTCGAAGCCCAGGCGGCGCAGTGCGGCTACCATCTTGCCGGTAACCCGCGAACCCGGTTCCATACCAAATTCTTCTCCAATGGCGACACGGGTGGCCGGTGCGGTTTGCACCACAACGAATTTGTTCGGATCGTAAATGGCATCGAATACCTCATCGATATAATTCCTCTCGGTAAGGGCGGCTGTGGGGCAGCGGTTGATGCACTGCCCGCAATTGGTGCACACCACCTCATTCATGGGCTTATTCAAAAAGGTGCTGATTCTCATATTGTTCCCTTTGTGGGTAACGGCCAGGGCGCTCACTGCCTGCAAGGAGTCGCAGGTGCGCACACAACGCTGGCAGCGAATGCATTTGCTGTCGTCCTTTTCAATGGAAGGGCTGGAAATGTCGATCACCTTATCTTTCTCCTTTACCAGGTCGAGGAAAACATGGTCGCCAATCCGGTAATCGTTCGACATATCCTGGAGTTCGCAATACCCGCTCTTAAAGCATTTGGTGCAGTCGGCATTGTGCTCAGAGAGCAGCAGTTCGACAATGTGCTTGCGGGCCTGCCGTACTTTGAGGCTGTTGGTCTGTATCTCCATGCCTTCGCTCACGGGGGTGGCACAGGAAGCCGGCAGCAGCCGGGCGCCTTTTTGTTCCACAACGCACACCCGGCAGTTGCCGGCAACGCAGAGGTCTTCGTGATGGCAAAGGGTGGGGATCTTGAAGTTCAACTCTTTTGCGGCATCCAAAATGGTGGTACCTTCATCCACCGAAATGGAGATGTTATTGATCTTCAGGTTCACTTTATATTTACTCATGGTTCGATTTCCTGTTAAATGACTAAATAAACCGGAGGCTTAGTAAATGATCTCCTCCCGGAAGTTTTTAATGATTGAGTTGAAGGGATTGGGAACGGATTGACCGAGCCCGCATTTGGAAGCAATGCGCATGGTGTCGGATAATTTTTGCAGTTCCTCCAGGTAGGAAGGAGGCTTAAGCCCCTTTTTCACGGCATCAATCCCGTTCAATAGCTGCTGGCAGCCTACCCGGCAGGGTGTGCATTGTCCGCAGGATTCCTCTTCCATGAACTCCAGGTAGTCGTTGAGAATATTGTACATGGAGCGGCTGCTGTTGAACAGCATCATCGACCCCCCGGTGGGGATGCCTTCGAAACCGATCAGGGTGCTCTTAAAGTCTTTCCGGGCAACACAAAAACCCGATGCGCCGCCTACCTGTACGGCTTTGGTATCCCCATCGCCGAATTCATCCACAAACTGCTCGAGCGTCATGCCCAGCTCCAGTTCGTAGATGCCGGGAGTGGGGGTGTCACCTGAAACCGAGAAAACCTTGGATCCGCGTGAGTCGAAAGTACCCATTTCCTTGAACTTGGTGGGCCCTTCCCGGGCGATCATCAAGGCAAATACCAGGGTCTCGACATTGTTTACCGATGTGGGCTTGCCAAGGTAACCCGAAGTTGTCGGGAATGGGGGCTTATTCCGGGGCTCTCCCCGTCTGCCTTCCATCGACTCCATCAGTGCCGTTTCTTCGCCGCAAACATAGGCGCCGCTGCCTGAGCAGATGCGGATGGTAAAATCCAGCTTCAACTCCTTGATCTTCTTGTGAAAATCATCGATCTGTTCGTACAGTGAGGGCAGCAGGAAGTTGTATTCGCCCCTGAGGTAAATATAGCCTTCGTTTGCCCCGATACAGTAGCCGCAGAGGGCCATGCCGGCCAACACTTTTTCGGGGACCTCTGTGAGGATCTCCCTGTCCTTGAAAGTACCGGGTTCCCCCTCATCGGCATTGCAGATAACGTATTTTTGGTCGGCTTCCTCATTTTTTGCGAATTTCCATTTCAGGCCGGTGGGGAAGCCAGCCCCACCCCTGCCGCGCAAACCGGAGTCGATCACATCCAGGATGATCTCGTCTCTGGTTCGCTTTGTCATTTCGCGGAGGATGCTCATATAATCCACTTTGCCGAATATAAGGTCAACCTTTTTTATCTTATTTTCCATAACGATGTATTTTTTCAATTTTTTTTTGACAAGCACTTTGCCTTTCGGTTCAGCGACAGATTACTTTTTCATGTATTTCCTGATAATCTCAGTCACCTTTTCGGGGGTCACCTCAGGATACACCTCGTCGTTGATGAGCATCACGGGACCCTTGTGGCACCAGCCAAGGCAGTTTGCCTGCAGCAAACTGAACTGCTTGTCAGAAGTAGTTTCGCCCAACTTGATCTTCAACATGTCCTGAATGGTGTTGATGATCTCATCCTTGCCTTTCATGTGGCAGGTGATGGTCTTGCATACACGAACAATGAACTTTCCGCGGGGAACAGTATCCAAAAAAGTATAGAAAGAGGCCGTACCGTACACATCAGCCGTACTGAGGTCCAACTCGCCGGCAATTGCCACCATGGCTTCTTCTGAAAGATAGTGTTCCGAACTTACCACGGCCTGAAGAATGGGCATCAGGCTGGTGCGCTGGCGGCCAAGCTTCTCGGCCTGCTCTTTTACAAGCTCTTGAATTTTTGTCATATTTATTCCTTTTTGATTATTGGTAAATTGGTGATTGCGATGTGAAAACCATATTTTTCAAGGCAAAAATAACAACAGATTCTCAATTAAATAATTTTTTCTTTATTAAAACACCCCACCCCGTTCAATTTAGAATCATACTAAATAATTTTTTCTGCAATATGATGCTACTGTGCTGTTTTTCTGTATTTTAGGTTGAGGGAAAGTAGAAGGAAGAAAGTTTAAGAGTTTAAGAGTTTAAGAG
>PWJC01000016.1 GCA_003560165.1 Bacteroidales bacterium | reverse complement strand
ATCCATACCCTTGCGTTCCAGCCATGGAGGGCTTCACGGTATTTTCGCGAAGCTGGGTAGTTATCGACCGGGAAACGTTTGGTAAGCTTATTTTTCATCCAGCTGTAGAACGACATGGCCGAACCCCAGCTGCCGCAGAGCAGGATGTCTCTGCCCGAAAGGATGAGGCCGAGTACCTGGTCAAAGGGAATGCCTGGCCTTATCGGGGTCAGCCCCGCATAGTGGGAGGTAAGGATGCCCGGCTTGTGGAGCCTGGCAAACCGGGGGTCGGGGTTTTGCTGCATCATTCTTTGCGTTGTTCTGCCTGACCTGCCATTCTTGTTCCTGCAGAGTTCATGCATCCATGGGTGGTTGAATGACAAAATAGGAAAAAACCGGATGCTGCCACCCTGTTCTGTTGGTTTATTTTCGACTGCGAACTGAATTGGATGAAGGGAAATGACAAATTGACATTGTGCCCCGGAGGGGTTGAACAGTTTGTCATGGTGGCGTGGCACCCGACTGAAATAATGACCGCGCAGGACCGTTGGTACATGCTTTGATCTCTTTTACAGTGTAAAGAAAAACAAACAAAAAAAAGAAAGGAGGCCTATTATGTTACCAATGTTAAGAAAAAACAGGGAGACAATGCCAGCTTTCATTGATGAGTTTTTTGGGAAAGACTGGATGGACAGTGTATTCAGCGACCGTCCGGGCATCAGTGTGCCGGCTGTGAACGTCAGGGAAACCAACGAGGATTTTCTGATTGATGTAGCTGCGCCGGGCCTAAAGAAAGGTGATTTTAACATCAACCTGGACAACAATGTGCTATCCATTTCATCCGAAAAAGAGTTCAAGGATGAGAAAAAGGAAGAAGGTCAATTCATGCGCCGGGAGTTCAGCTATTCGAGCTTCAGCCGTTCCTTCAGCCTTCCTGAGGCCGTAGATGCCGATAAGATCAAGGCAAGCCACAAGGACGGTGTGTTGACCATCACCATCCCCAAGCGCGATGAGATCAAGCGCAAACCGCCCAAACAAATTGACATATCATAAAGGAGCGGGCATTTCAGGGCAGGGAAGCCGAAACCTCTGCCCTGTTTTTTTGCCGGGCATGAGGCCCGGAAGCCTTGTCAGTTCTCCCGCATCACCACTTCGTCGTACTCCAGCTCGAACCTGAGCTTGTGCTTCGACTCTTCGAGGGCCAGGGCCTCGAACGTCTTTTTCAATTCCGGCTGCCGGCTACGTTGGGCCAGGGCCATATACAGCTTGAAAGCCGCTTTTTCGCGTTTCATGGCCAAAACCAGGGCATCGCGGTATTCCATGTCATTTGTGTCTCCCGAAACCACCACATAATCGGCGATCTTTAGGTCTCTGACCTGGCCAGCCTCCATATCAAAGATCTTTTCGTCCTTGATCTTTTGCAACCTGGCCTTATGGCCCACTTCTTCCCTGGCAAACTCAAGAAAGACCTCCCTGATCTCCTCGTTCTTCATTTTCGCAGCCAACCCGACGTAGAAGTCTACGGCCTCCTGTTCGGATTTCATGGCAAAATCCAGAATGTCATCTACAGAATCAAATGTGTTCATGCGGTGTTGTTTTATGGAGTGAAAGCGTTTTCCCATTCTTCATCAAAGCGTTTAACCACCAGGTCGGCCCCGTGAGCAAACATCCTTTCTTTTTCTTGATTTCCGGCGGTGACAAGATGAAATCCGTGATGGTTGTCCGGGGCCTGATGCATGATGGAAGCGGCCTCCAGCATCACTTCGGCCGGACTCTGGTAGTCGGCCTTTAATCCGAATAGTTCAGAAAGCTTCAGCAGCTGCATAAAGGAGGAGAGCTGAAGCGGCCCGGTGGTGGCCTGTTCAAATTGCTGTATAAATTTCTGGGTATTGGTAAAACTGCCGCCGATCTCGAAATGAAATGAGGCAGGAAGGACCAGGTTAGCCATCCTGGCCGTATCACTAAGGAAGAGATCCTGGACTACCAGGAAGTCGGGCTGCTGCAGTGCCCCGACCACTTCCTGGCGATTGATGGCGCATCCCACCGGGTCTTCGCCAAATACAAAGGCATTTTTGATCCCCCCTTTCTTCAGCAGGGTCCATTGCTCCTGATTGATTTCTGTAGGCAGTTTGTCTGTGCCCCATACCTGCCTCAGTTTGCCGGCGACCCCGGCCTCTTCCATCCGCCTTCCGCCGGTGGCCAGGGCAGCGCATGAGCCCATATCGAAAAGCCCATGCGCGTTGTTTTTCTCTTTCAGCGAAACAAGTCCTGAAGCCGTTTTCCCGGCCTTGCCGGTAAGGTACACCAGATTGTGGAGCTCCTGGCTGGTCTGTGCCGATATGTTCTTTTCGCCAAACAGTATCACTGCATGGGCTTCCTGATTGAACTGCCTGGCAAAACGGGCAACCTCTTCCGGGCTGAGGCCGGCTTTTTTAACCAGTGCCTCGAAACTCTCTTCCAGTACCTTACTTCGGTAGTGCCCGAAACCTTCGCAATAATCGCTGATGAATACCTGGTTTTCCAGCTTGTTGTTGAGGATGTAATGGATCACGGCCTTCACGAAGTACAGGCTCGAAGCGATGCGCCATACATGGCTGGCGCGGTGGCGCATGGAGTTTTTGTCATGGGTGGCAATCAGCTCAAGGGGGACCTCTTTCCTGAAATGATGGTTAAAGGCATAATAACCCGGTACCGGATTCTCCATATTGATCTCGCTGTCGAGTACATAGATCCTGCCTGCTGCCCCGATCTGTTCGAGTGGCATGTTTTTTCTGCTGTTACCGAGGTAGGCACCACCCCTGTCCATGTAGTGGAAACTACTGACATTGTTGGTTTTCGCTCCGGCACGTGCCAGTTTCTGTATCAGGTAGATCTCTTCGTTGGTCAGCCTGGCGCCGGCGTAGAAAGCATTTTCAGCTGCCCCGGCTCCGGCTGTCTTTTGTCTGATCAGCTCAAGGGCTTCGTCGAATCCGATTTCCACAAAATCACTTCCCACCTTCTTAAGTGGGGTGGTGATCCTGGATTTGTCGTTCAGGTATGGATAGCCGAATTTTGCATAGCGGCAGATACTGCCGTCTTTGTTCACCAGTCCTTTCTCTCCCGTAACACGTGAAAAGAATCCGTTTTTGTGGTGAAGCCTGATGGTGCATCCCACCGAGCAATAATTGCATATGGTGGAGAAGCTCCGGGTATCAACCGGCATGGTCTTGAAAGCCACGTTTTCAGTAATGGCTCCGGTTGGGCAGGTGTCGATGCACAAACCGCAGGAATCGCAGCGGGTGTGACTTAGGGGACCGGCCAGGCTGGGGGCCACATAGGTATCAAAGCCCCGGTTGACCAAACCCAGGGCGTTTGCCCCGTTCAATTCTGTGCAAATTCTGATGCAACGCGAACAAAGGATGCATTTGTTGTTGTCGATTTCCACAAAAGGATGCCCGAAGTCGACGGGGTATTTTTTGTATTCGCCCCCAAATCGGCCTTGTTCGGCCCTGTAGGTCGTGGCATGTTTTTTCAGATCGCAGGTGTAAAGTTCAGAACAGCCGCATTCGAGGCAGCGGCTGGCCTCTTTCAGGGCAGCCTCCCGGGTATAACCCAGTTCGACCTCATCAAAGTTATGGCGGCTGTCAGGATCAAGGGTGGGCATTTCTTCCCGGGCCAGTCCTTCAAAATGGCCCTGATAATCCCCCTTTTTTTGTTGTTCAAAATGTTCCTTTTTGCTCAGGAAGCTTTCGGGGGGCGGGGCGGTCTCCTGTTTGTTCAGCCATTGGTTGCAGCTATGGGCCGCGCGCCTGCCCTGAGCGATGGCTTCGATCAGGGTAGCCGGGCCGGTCACTCCGTCCCCGCAGGCGAACACATTTTCGATGGAGGTCTGCAGGGTGGCGGGAGCGGCGTCGATATCTCCCCATTTGTTGATTTTCAATGCCTTTCCTGCATGCCGGCTGATGTCGTCAATAAAATTTACCACGGTCTTTTGGCCGATGGCAGCCAGGATGTAATCGAGCTTTACGTCGAATTCAGAACCTTTAATTTTTACAGGCCTCCTGCGCCCCGATGCATCCGGTTCGCCCAAAGCCATCCGCACACAGGTCAGGCTTTCCAGGTTACCGTCCTTGTCTTTGTTGACCCTGGCCGGAGCTGTCAGGAACAGGTAGTCGATGCCTTCCACTTTGGATTCGTGGATCTCAATGGGGTTGGCCGGCATTTCCTTCTCGGTGCGGCGGTAGATCACCACCACCTCGTCGGCCCCGCAACGTTTGGCGGTGCGGCAGCAGTCCATGGCGGTATTGCCTCCACCGATAACGGCTACTTTTTTACCTTTGAAGTCATATTTCTGTCCGGTCGCCTCTATGTTGCGCAAGAAATCGATCCCGGAGAAGATATTTCCCGCATCGTCGTTTTTGCAACCAATGCCGGTGCCTTTCTGTGAGCCGATGCCCAGTACCACGGCGTCGTATTTCTCCCCAAGGTCTTTGTAGCTGAGGTTGTCGCCCAGCTTTTTTTCGAAGTGGATGTTTACACCCAGGCCGGTGATTCCTTCCACTTCTTTTTCAATGATGTCGTTGGGCAGGCGGTATGGCGGAATGCCGTACCTGAGCATTCCGCCGGCGTGGGAACTTCCTTCGAAGATCTCCACCTGGTGTCCTTCGACGGCCAGGTAATAGGCCGAGGTGAGGCCGGCAGGGCCTGCGCCGATCACGGCTACCTTTTTTCCGGTGGATGGCTTTACCTCTGGCATGTAGCGGTCGGCCGACTCCAGATCGATATCTGAGGTGTATCTTTTCAGGTAGTCGATGCCCACCCCGACGTCTTCCAGCAGATTGCGCCGGCACACCAGTTCGCAGGGTCGCACACACACCCGGCCGCAGATGGCGGGAAGGGGGTTGGTTTTCTTGATCAGCTCAACGGCCTCCCGGTGTTTGCCCTTGCTGATCATCGAAATATAACCCTGAACATCGACCCCGGCCGGGCACTCCTCCTGGCAGGGGGGCGCGCAATCGGCATAGTGGTTGCTCACCAGAAGCTCCAGCGAAAAGCGGCGGGAGCGATGCACCCTTTCGTTGTCGGTGGCAATGCGCATGCCCTCGGTAATGGCGGTAGAACAGGCGGGCTGCAGACCGCGCATGCCGTCCACCTCGACAACGCAGAGATAACAGGACGAAAAAGTGGCCAGCCGGTCGTCGTGACACAGGGTGGGGATCTCTATATCCAGCCGCCGGGCCATACCGAGTATGGTCTCGCCTTTGAATCCCTTGACGATCTTTCCGTTGATGATGATGTTGAGCTTGCTCATGTATGTGGGTTTGATAAAGTATTGGTTTTGATTGACAGTTTATTCTGAGATTGCCGCAATGCTCTCTGCGGGGCACCGGCTGCTAGCTGATGCCGATGGCATCGAACTTGCACCTGGTAAAGCAGATCCCGCATTGTATGCATACATCCTGTAAAATATGGTGGACCTGCTTCTTTTCGCCTTCGATGGCATCGACAGGGCAGCCCCTGGCGCAGGCCATGCAGCCTGTGCACTTTTCAGCGACAACGGTATAGGTCAGTAATTTTTTGCAACTGAGCGCAGGGCATTTCCTGTCTCTGATATGGGCTTCGTATTCATCGCGGAAATAGTTGATGGTGGTCAGCACCGGGTTGGGAGCGGTTTGTCCCAAACCGCAGAGTGAACTGTCTTTGATGGTTTCTGCCAGTTCCTCCAGCATTCCTATGTCGTTTTCTTTGCCCTCGCCCCGGGTGATTCTGGTCAGTATCTCCAGCATGCGCTTGGTGCCCAGTCTGCAAAAGGTGCATTTTCCACAAGACTCTTTCTGGGTGAAATCGAGAAAGAACCTGGCGATATCGACCACGCAGGTGGTTTCGTCCATGACCACCATCCCGCCTGAACCCATGATGGCTCCGGTGGCATTTACCGAATCATAGTCAACCCGGGTATGTGAGAGGTGTTCGGGGATGCAGCCCCCGGAGGGCCCGCCCAGCTGAACCGCCTTGAACTTTTTGTCGCCGCTGATCCCTCCGCCCAGCTTGTAGATGATGTCTTTGATGGTGATGCCCATGGGCACCTCCACCAGGCCCCCGTGGCGGATCTTTCCGGTAAGGGCAAACACCTTGGTGCCCTTGCTCTTTTCGGTTCCGTATTTTGCATAAGCTTCCGGACCCTGCAGTACGATCCATGGGATGTTGATGAAGGTTTCCACATTGTTGATGTTGGTGGGATGCTTCCAGAGTCCGGCTTCGGCAGGGAAGGGGGGGCGTCTGCGCGGCATGCCGCGGGCCCCTTCGATGGAGGCGATCAGTGCGGTTTCTTCGCCACAAACGAATGCACCGGCGCCCTCCTTGATCTGCAGGTCAAAATCGAAGCCCTGAATGCCAAACAGCTTATTCCCAAGGTAGCCCTTTCCCCTGGCCTGTTTGATAGCCAGGTTCAGGCGCTTGATGGCCAGAGGGTATTCGGCACGGCAATAGATATATCCTTCGCCGGCCCCGATGGCATAACCGCAAATGATCATTCCTTCGATAACGCCATGGGGGTCGCCTTCCAGTATGGAACGGTCCATGAAGGCACCCGGGTCGCCCTCGTCGGCATTGCAGATCACGTATTTTTTTTCCGATTCGTTGTTGTGGGCAAACCGCCATTTCAACCCGGTCGGAAAACCCCCTCCGCCCCGGCCACGCAGGCCAGAATCCAGCACATCCTGGATCACCTGTTCGGGCTTGAGATTTTGGGCGGTAATTTTTCTGATGGCCTGGTATCCCTGCCTGGCCTCATATTCTTCGATCGATTCGGGATCGATATGCCCGCAATTGCGCAGGCTGATCTTTACCTGCCCGTCGAAAAATTCCTGATCGCCGGTGGTAAACTGATCCGATTGTACAACATAGGCGGCAATGGGGGTGAATTTCTTGATATGTTTGTCAATGATCTCGTCCACACGCTGCAGGTCGACTTCCCCATAGAGGTATGAACCGGAATCGTCGATCACTTCCACCAGTGGCTCGCGATAGCACATGCCAATGCAGCTCGTCTTTTTCAGATCGATGTCGAGCTCATCGCTTTGGATGATGCGCTCGAACTCATGGTAGGTTTTGGCGGCACCGGCGGCAATGCCGCAACTTCCCAGGCCGACAATTATTTTTGGTTTTCCCATTTTTCTGAATGTTTTGACGTTAGTTGTTTTCGCTCCTGCGTATTTCACGGATGATCCTGACCGCCTGTTTCGGCGTCAGCTTGCCATAGGTCTCTTCGCCGATCATCATCACAGGGGCCAGGGAGCAACACCCCAGACAGGCCACGGTTTCTATGGTAAACAGCCCATCGGGTGTGGTTTCACCGTCTTTGATATTCAGTGTGTCGAGTAGTTCGTCGGTAATGGCCGTAACACTTTGCACATGACAGGCTGTTCCGTGGCACATTT
>PWJC01000139.1 GCA_003560165.1 Bacteroidales bacterium | reverse complement strand
TTCAACTCTTCAACTTTTTCGTTCCTTCGCTCCATCGTTCATTCGTTCTGTCGTTCCATCGTCCTTCTGTCCTCTGTCTTCTGTCTTCTGTCTTCGAAACTTTTCAAAAATTAAACATACTTCTTTTTTTCTGTTTTTTACAGCCGTTCCTTCATATTCTTCAGTGAGTGATAAAGGAACTCCCTGGCACGGAAAAGCTGGGCCTTAACGGTTCCCAGGGGGAGGTCGAGAGCCGAGGAGATCTCTTCGTAACTCAGTTCTTCGAAATAACGCATGGCAATCAGGGTGCGATACCTTGGTTTCAGGGTATCCACCACCTGCCTGACCAACTCTGTTTTCTGGCTGCGAATAAAGGTTTCTTCGGGGGTCACCACCCCTGCTACAAAGTTAAAGGGATCATCGGGATTATCCAACAACTCATTGGTGTCCTGGCTCAAAACATTTTTCTTCTTTTTTCGCAAAAAGTCAATGCCGTTGTTGGTGGCGATCTTAAAAAGCCAGGTGCTGAAGGCATATTTTTCGTTGTACTGGCCGATATTGGTGAATGCCTTTCCGAAGGTTTCAATGGTCAGGTCTTCGGCATCTTCGGTGCTGCCCGTCATTTTCAGCAGCATAAAAAAGATGGTGTCGCGGTAAAGCCGCATAAGCCGGGTAAACGACTGCTGACAGTTACGGGACACCGCTGCCCTGACCAGGTCGAGGTCGCGCAAGGCTTTTTCGGTATGTTTTGGCTTTACCTCCATTTAGTGTGAGGTGAAAATAAGGATGAAAGGGCAAAGAGCGGAGACAACAGGGCCAGCAGCCCGTCTCCTGCCAGCGAAAATAAACAAATTTTCCGCTCATCCAGGGTGTTGGCCGCTCCCCGGATGATCAGATAATGGCTCAGCATCCGTACAAGGAACAAAGCCAGGCCGGCCTGGCCGGCCGGAGAAACCCCCGAAACAATGACGATGAGGACAAACAAAGGATAGAACAACCACTGCGATGTCAGAAAAACACCAAGCAGCCAGCGGTGTTTTTTCCGGTACATCCGGCCTGAAGTCAGGTGCCGCCTTTTCTGCCTGTACCAGTCAGAAAACCGGGATTCGGGCTCGGAAACCATTTGCGCACCGTGGGAAATTTCGATGGTAGTGTTGGATTTCCCGGCTACCTGGTTGATAAAAATGTCGTCATCGCCCGAAACCATGTGGTAATGGGAGGTAAATCCCCTGGCAAGGTAAAAAAGACGGCGTTTATACGACAGATTCCTCCCCACTCCCATATAGGGATGGCCGGCCAGGGCCAGACTCAGATACTGTAAGGCCACCAGCAGGGTGTCAAGCCTGATCAGACGGTTCAGTAACCCGGGCCGGGCTTCATAGGGCCCGTAGCCCAGGACAATGTCAACACCCTCCTCCTGTTGATGCCGGGTCATGTCCCTGACCCAGAATGGACCCGATGGACGGCAGTCGGCATCGGTAAGAAGCAGCAGTTCATGTCTTGCCGATTTGATGCCCACCGATAAGGGGAGTTTCTTGCCTTTCATGAAACTGACCGTAGAGGTCAGGGAGACCACCTTCAGATGACCGTATTCATGCTGAAAATCTTTCAGCAGGCCGTGGGTTCCGTCGGTAGAGCAGTCGTCCACTACCACCACCTCGAAGTCACCGTATTTCTGTTGCAATACCAGGGGCAGGTTTTTGCGCAGGTTTATGTATTCGTTGCGGGCGCAAATGATCACCGATACAGAGGGAGCGGCGGCGCGAAGATCTTCCTGCCCGCGCCGGAAAAAGGCAATCCGGGAAAAAAAGTACCAGTGGTAGAACAGCTGTACCATCACCACCAGCCCGAACACCGACAACAATAGCCATTCCCAGCCAATGCATCCATCATAAAAACATTCGTTGCCGTTGTAGCGATCCATACGAAGCCAATGTGTATCTAGTGAGGCAGACAAAAATACCACAATCTGTCTGAATACTTCCTATCTTTGGCAAATTATAGCAGGTACCGGCGTTCCCCGAACTGCGAACCGGGCATCAGGTCCCGTTCCCGCGCCCCGGAGCAGAAAAGGCGTCCGGCCCGTTTCTCCGCACCCGCCAAACAAAGCCACCCCAATGAAGTTCAGCATTGACGCCCGCGATACCGATAGCAAGGCCAGGTCGGGGCTGATCACCACAGACCATGGCAGCATCGAAACCCCCGTATTCATGCCAGTAGGCACCGCGGGCACGGTGAAGGCGGTCCACCAGAAAGACCTGGAGGAAGCCATACGGTCCGACATCATCCTGGGCAACACCTACCACCTTTACCTTCGGCCGGGGCTGGAGGTATTGCGCAAAGCCGGAGGGCTACACCGCTTCATGTCGTGGGGGAAGCCAATACTCACCGACAGCGGGGGCTACCAGGTGTATTCCCTGACCCAACGACGGAAACTGAACCGCGATGGGGTTCTGTTCCGCTCACACATCGATGGGTCGAGCCATTTTTTTTCGCCCGAGAAAGCCATCGATATTCAAAAAACCATCGGAGCCGACATCATCATGGCCTTTGACGAATGCACGCCCTATCCCTGCGATCGCGATTACGCCGCCAAATCGATGGAGCTCACCCACCACTGGCTGATGCGTTGTTGCGAACAGTTCGACTTCACCCCCGCACATTACGGGTACGGGCAAACACTGTTCCCCATCGTTCAGGGCAGCACATACAGCGATCTGCGCAAGGCTTCGGCACGTTTTGTGAGCGAACTTGGACGGGAAGGCCATGCCATCGGCGGGTTGTCGGTGGGAGAGCCCGTCAGCGACATGTATGAGATGACCGAACTGGTATGCGACATATTGCCCGAAGACAAGCCCCGTTACCTGATGGGAGTGGGCACACCCCAAAACATTGTCGAATGCATTGGCCTGGGCATCGACATGTTCGACTGCGTGATGCCCACCCGCAACGCACGCAATGGCATGCTGTTTACCGGCGAGGGCATCATCAATATCAGGAACGAAAAATGGAAATACGACTTCTCCCCCATTGATGCCAACGGGGATGTATTTGCAGACATCCTCTACAGCCGGGCTTACCTGAGGCATCTTTTCGTTGCAGGTGAAATGCTCGGGCCCATGATCGCCACCCTGCACAACCTGCGGTTTTACACATGGCTTATGGACGAAGCCAGGCAACAGATCCGCCGCGGAAGCTACGCTTCCTGGAAGCGCGACATCAGCTCCCGCCTGGCACACCGGTTGTAAAATAAGAGTATCTTTGCACCGTTATTGGCTTAAGTACCAACCCGAAGGCAAATTAACAGGCTGGAGCCGGCATGCTGAAAAAACTGGACATTTACATTATCCGTAAGTTTTTGGGGACTTTCGTCTATGCCATCACCCTCATCATCCTGATCGTGATCATTTTCGACCTTTCCGAAAAGATCGACGACTTTATCGAGAACCAGGCGCCCCTGAGGGCCATACTGTTCAGTTACTACCTGAATTTCGTCCCCTATTTCATCAACCTGTTCAGCCCGCTGTTCACCTTCATTGCCGTGATTTTCTTTACCTCAAGGCTGGCCTTCAACTCAGAGATCATTGCCATACTGAGTTCAGGGATTAGTTTCAGGCGGATGCTGTTGCCCTATCTGCTGTCGGCCATCCTGTTGTCACTTGTCTCGATATATTTGTCCAATTCACTTATACCCAGGGCAAACGAAAACAGGCTGGCATTCGAATACACCTACGTGAAAAGCCCGGAAACCTTTGGCGGCCGAAATATCCATATGCAGGTACGCCCCGGCATCTTCGTTTACCTGGAGTCGTTCAACGAAAGGACACAAACGGCCTATCGCTTCAGCATAGAAAAAATAGCCGACGGGAAGCTATTCTATAAGTTGCTGGCCGACCTGGCCAGGTATGATGAAAATGAGTCGCTGTGGATCATCGAGAATTACAATATCCGTGAAATAGACGGGCTGGATGAAAACCTGCGTTTCGGATACAGGCTGGATACCTTGCTGCCCTTCACCCCCTACGATTTCATCCAGAACCTGAAAGACATGGAAACCATGAATTTCAGGGAGTTGAATGCCTTTATCGCCAACGAAAAGCTGAAAGGCTCCGAAGCAGTCAGCTTTTATGAAGTAGAGAAACACCGCCGCATTGCTTTTCCTTTTGCGACCCTGGTACTTACATTCATTGGTGTGGCCTTATCGAGCCGGAAGGTCAGGGGCGGCATAGGGCTGCACCTGGGGGCGGGGATCGCCCTGAGCTTTTCATTCATTCTCTTCATGCAGGTGACAACCACCTTCGCCACCAAGGGCAATTTGCACCCGATGCTGTCGGTATGGATCCCCAACCTGTTGTTCGGCTTGCTGGGGGTTTACCTGCTGAGGACAGCCCCGAAATAATAATCACCGGAGGTTTATTTTCTTTCCTTCACGAAGAAGTCGGGCAACAGGTAGCCAAGTATGCCGCCCCAGGCAATGCTGAGGTAGGGATTCGAGGTAATGGCACATGTCCCGGTACGGCAACCCACCAGTGCATAGTAGGCGTATCCCCCGATCACCCCGGCCGCGGTAAACAGCCCCACTACCAGCAGGTATTTGCGTCTGTCGAGGTGGCGGGCAGAAAACCATGAGCGCTTTTCTGCCGGAGGGGATACCTGGTGTTCACGATGCTGATCTTCCATGGTCGCTTCAGGGTTTTACAGATAGTACTTCTTCAATAGCCTTTACCAGGGCTTCCCTGGGCAGGGCACCGGTAGCCATCTGGGGCTGTCCGTCGGCAGGCACGAACAAAATGGAAGGGATGCTCCGGACACCGAATATGGCAGCCAGTTCCTGTTGTTTTTCGGTGTCCACCTTGTAAACATCCACCTTTCCTTTGTATGCTTCCGAAAGTTCTTCCATAATGGGGGTCAGTGTACGGCACGGAGCACACCAGTCGGCATAAAAATCAATGATGCAGGGCTTATCCCCTTCAAATTTCCAATCCTTGTTGTTCTCAAAATCGAACACTTTTTCCTTAAATGCTTCTTTGGTCAGATTTTCCATAATGAATCAATCGTTGTTATTCCTGTATGCAGGAATTGTTATAAATAAGTGATGATTGCTGCTTTCAGCGTTTCTTTCTGCTGCACCCCGACAAAGCGTTCCACAACTTCACCGTTGCGGAAAAGTATCAGGGTGGGAATGCTGCGTATGCCGTAACGTGCAGCAATCTGCCCGTGGTCGTCCACATCCAGCTTGGTGATGGAGGCCCTGTCGTGGATCTCTTCGGCCAGTTCTTCCAGTATTGGGTTCTGGATCCGGCAAGGAGGGCACCAGGTGGCCCAGAAATCGACCAGAACCACCCCACGGGAAATGGCATCATCAAATCCGTCGGCATCCAGGTTGATCACATGGGCGTTTTCATGGACCACGAAGTCACCTTTGTCAGGACTACTCCCCCGATTGGCCGATACAGCATACCCCAGCAGTCCAAGGCCGATCAGTCCCAGAAAAACAAGGCGGGGGTGAAGACGTGTTTTTGTATTCTGTTTTCGTTCCATTTTCTTGTTGTTCATGTGTTTGCAGATATTGTTCTGGTAAGGTGAATGCCTTTAGACGTTCCATCCTTCCCCGGATTTATAATAACGGCATAAAGGTATCTAACTATTTTATTGTGTGCAAACTGTTCCGTGTTAAAAAAGCCTAAAGCGACCGGGACACCTGCTGCCGCAAACCGGGAAACCGCTAAGGGAAATAGGAAGAGGGCCTTATTCGATCCCTGCAAAATGCTTCATGAACTGCACACGCATAAAGGCCGCAGGATCATCCGACATGCTGTGGCTCATTTTTCCCATGAAATCAGACAATTTGCGGTAACTCTGTTTTTCCATCCACTCACGGATTTCTTCGTGGATCAGGTCGAGTTGATCAAAACCATTTTTGTAGAGGGTGGAACATACCTGCACGGCTTTGGCGCCTGCCAGCAGTTGCTTGATCACTCCGTGGCCGTCGTGGACTCCCGTGGAGGCACAGAGGTCCACCTCCACCTTGTCAGATAGGATGGCAATCCAGCGAAGAGGGAGTGAGATCTCCCCGGGTTCGCTGTAGAGGTTGCTTGCCCGGATCTGGAACTTCCGGATATCGAAGTCGGGGCTGAAGAAGCGATTGAACAGAACAATTCCGCTTACACCTGTCCACGAAAGCCTTTTCACCATATCTGCCAGGGAAGAGAAATAAGTGGAAATCTTGAGGGCTACCGGTATTTCGATCTCTTTTTTGACGTTATCGACCACCTCGAAGTAAAGGCGCTCCATATCAGCAGCGGTTTTCCCGGGTTCGGAGGGCAGCACAAACACATTGAGCTCAAGGGCATCGGCTCCGGCTTTCTGAATGTTGCGGGCAAAAGCAGGCCATTCGGTGGAGGTGGTGCAATTGATGGAGGCGATCACCGGGATCGACAGTTTGTTTTTGGCTTCCTGTATCAGGTTCAGGTAATCGTCAAGGGTGTGTTCCCGGGCATAGTTCCTGATATAATCCTCCGCCTCGGTGTACGCATTTTGGGCGTCTTCGTAAGAAAAAACCTTGCGGATCTCGTATTTGATCTGTTCTTCAAACAAGGATTTAAGAACCACGGCACCAACTCCTTTTTTTTCGAATGCCTCAAGGTTGCCGATGTTCCGGGTAAGGCCCGAGCTGCCAACAATCACAGGGCTGCGCAAAGGAAGGCCCATATAGGTGGTGGATAGATCGATCATGTGCAGATTTTTTTGATGCGCGTTTGTTTTTTCCTTTTACGGGAACAAATATACATGATTTTTTTTAGTTCGAACCGGGGCAAAGCTTATAAAATAAACAGTGTTTTGGCGAGCTCTTTGCCAAGCCCTGCCGATTTGGCGGCCCCGGGCAAACCGGGTCGCTCATCAGTGCCGTTCTTCCGTTTAAGACGGACAGCCCGTTTCACAAAAAAAAATGAATTACCTTTGTAGGCCGGTAAAAAAACCAATCCGGCTGCCAGCATCGAGAAAACCGTTTATGGCCGACAACCGACCCGCTTCTTCCACTCCATTGGGCACGGCCCTGCGCCCTGAGATCTTCGGGCAGTCTTTCCGCAACCTGATGGAACCCCTGCTGGTTCTCTTTAACAAAGCGGCGGGCATGGAGGTTAAAAACTCCGGTTTCTATATTGCCTATAGCATCCCGGGTGGGGTTTACGGATATTTCAGGAAACATGACATCAGCAAGGAAGAACTGAACCGCATCCGCATCCGCATCCGCCGCATGATCCATTCCAATGCAGGCTTTCGTCACGAAGTATTGCCCCAGGAGAAAATACTCAGGTATTTCGAGGCCAGCCAGCGAACCGATATCATCCAGCTGATCCGGTCGAAGGAGCAGGAAAGGGAGCTCGAAGGTCTGCGTCTTGCCCACCTCAACGGATTTGGCGAACTTTTGCTGAACCATGTGGAATTCGATTACAACCGGCTCACCGATTTCCGGTTGCTTCAGTTCCGCAAGGGCTTTTTTCTGATCGCCGATCCAACATTCTACGAGAGGGTGATGCCCGCCGAGCCTGAAAAAAGCAAATACTTCAGGAGTTTTGAAGAAGTGGAGAACACCATGATGCATCTGGGGATTTCCAGTTTTGCCGAGCTAAACCATATTGTCAGGAACGGCAGGTTGCCCGAATTCATTAAGCTTTCGGAGGCTTTTCAGTCACGTCGCATTTCCCAGATCGCCGATAGCATCCTCTCCCACCCCGGCAAGCCCAGGGTGGTCTTTCTGGCAGGGCCTACCTCCTCGGGCAAGACGACTGCTGCCCACAGGTTGTCGATCGAGTTCAGGGTCCTGAAAAAAGAGGTGCTCATCCTGTCGCTCGACAATTACTACCTGCCCCACAGCGCCATTCCCGACGACCCGCTTACGGGGATGAAAAATTTTGAACTGATCACGGCCCTCGACCTGGAGCTCTTCAGACAAAACATCAACAACCTGCTGGCCGGCAAAAAAGTACGGTTGCCCCGCTATCATTTCGATGGGCGGGGAGCCGTCCCAGACGAAACCCTCAGCTCCATTACGCCCGAAACCTATATTATAGTGGAAGGCATCCACGGGCTCAATCCCGGTTTGTGGCAAGAGGTGATGGATGTGGAATCCTACCGGATGTACGTTTCTGCACTGAGCACACTGAACATTCACGACCACCTGCCCCTCTCCACTTCCGACCACCGCCTGATCCGCCGGCTGGTCAGGGATCATCTGTTCAGGGGATACAACTTCAATGAAACCATCAACCGCTGGCCCGATATCATGCACAACGAATACCAGAGCATTTTCCCTTTCCAGGAAAGCGCCCATGCAGTGTTCAACTCTGCTTTGGTTTACGAGCCGGCTGTTTTCGCCCATTATGCCCCCGGAATCCTGCAGGCAGGCCAGGCGGCAAACGAACGCATCCGGGAAGAAGTCAACCGGATCAACCGCATCCTGTCGCTGCTCATCCCCATCGACCCCAAAGACATCCCCCCCACCTCCATATTGAGAGAATTTATCGGGGGCTCAAGTTTTATCTACCATTGACGTGATTTGCCACAGGAGGGAGCCGGTCAAAGGGATCAATCCCGGGCCCTGATGCGATAAACATGCGTTTAAGCTCAATATTTTTTGTATATTGCGCCGTTGGGCAATATTTTTGCCAAACTTGCATTTCCATTAATAAACCATTCAACCCATGCAGAAACTTATCATTAGTGCGGCCCTGGTTTGCCTTACGGCCGTTGTGGCCACAGCAGGTGGGTATCAGGTGAGCGTACACGGACAAAAGCAGATCGGGATGGGCCTGATCGGCACCTCCCTTCACATGGATGCCAGCGCCGCTTTTTTCAATCCGGGCGGGCTGGCCATGATGCCACAAAGACTAAGCATACTGGGGGGAGCCAGCGGAATTTTTGCCAGCACCGCCTTTCAGCAACAGCAGCCATCCCTTTACCAGGCGAAAACAGACAACCCCACAAGCACGCCATTTTATTTTTACGCAGCAGCCAGGATTACCGACAGGCTGGTTGGCGGGATCGCGGTAAACACCCCCTATGGCAGCAATCTGGCCTGGGAGGAAGGTTGGGCCGGAAGGTTCCTGATCCAGGATATTTCCATGAGGGCCATCACCCTGCAACCCACCCTCTCCTACCGGCTCACCGATCAGGTGTCGGTGGGCGGAGGCCTGGTGTATGTCATGGGTTCTGTCGACATGAACAGGGCTTTACCCGTCCAGGGGCCCGACGGCGAGGGGTATGTGAACATCAGCGGCAACACCACCAGTTTCGGGTTCAATGCGGGCATTCAATATACCGGATCCGGGTTGGGCATCGGCCTCAGTTACCGCTCACGCATCGATATGGAAATGGAGGATGCAGACGCCTTATTTACTGTTCCCGCCTCCCTGGCAGCACTTTTTCCTGCCGTGAACAAGGCAGCCACCTCCCTGCCCCTGCCAGCCAATCTCGATATGGGGGTTTCTTACCAGCTGAGCCCCGAACTGATGCTGGGCATGTCGTTGAATTATGTTTTCTGGGAAGCCTACGATCAACTTTCTTTTGACTTCGAACAAAACACTCCCTCATTGCCAGACAGTGAGAATCCGAGGGAGTACAGCAACACCCTCATCGTCCGGGTCGGGGGCGAATACCAGGTAAACGGGCGGCTCACTCTCAGGGCGGGCGCCTATTACGACCCGAGCCCTGCAAACGAGAATTATTTCTCACCCGAAACACCCAGCCTGAACAACCTGGCGTTTTCGGCCGGGTTTTCCTTCCATCCCCTGCCCAACCTCAGCATTGATACAAGCCTGCTGATGATTGCCGGGTTGGAAAAAGACATGATGTATGCCCCTGAAAACTTCGGAGGCACTTACCGCTCAAGCATACTGGTACCCGGAGTGGGGGTCAGTTATGGTTTTTAAAACAAATCAATTTCCAAGGATATGAACAATACAAGGTTATTGCTTTTTGCCTTCGCTGTTTCGGCCCTTTCTGGCTGCGAAGCGGAGATAGACGCATACACTCCCCAGCCGGGCGAAGCCGACTTTTCGGTGTTTGTTGCCCTTGGCAACTCCCTGACGGCCGGATACACCGACGGGGAACTTTATATGGAAGGTCAGCAAAATTCCTTCCCCAACATCCTGGCCGGACAGCTGTCGCATGTAGGCCTTTCCGAATTCAGGCAGCCCCTGATGAAAGACCACCTGGGTTTTGGCAACCGCCTCATCCTGGCCGAAATCCAGGGCTCGCTGACACCGGTGCCTGCAGCCGGCAATCCCGATCCTGGCAATTTCCAATCGATCGCCAACCAGGGGCCTTTCCACAATATGGGGGTGCCGGGCGCCAAAACCCAGCACCTGCTTATTCCGGGCTACGGACGAGTCAACCCCTATTTCCAGCGCTTTGCCAAAGACCCGGGCCAATCGAGCATATTGTCCGATGCCCTGGAAACAGACCCCAGCTTTTTCTCGCTCTGGACAGGCAACAACGACATTCTGGGGTACGCCATCAGCGGAGGGGTGGGTGATGTGATCAGCCCGGCAGATGAATTCGCAGCCCATACCCAAAGTATTCTCCAGCAACTTACCGCCCGGGGAGCAAAGGGTGTTGTGTCCAACCTGGCCGACATCAGCAAGGCCCCCTTTTTCCGGACCATCCCCTACAACGCCCTGGTGTTGACCGATCCCGATGTCATAAACCTGCTCAACCTCATATACGAAAAAGCACCCCACATCAGGTTTGAGCCAGGGCTGAACGCATTCGTGGTGGCCGATGCCAGCCACCAGGCAGGTGTCAGGCAGCTGGAAGACGGCGAAAGCGTGCTGCTCAGCCTGCCACTCGACAGTATTGCTGCTGCCGGCTGGGGAAGCCAGGTCCCCATCCCTGAACAATTCTATTTGTCCCTGAGCCAGATTGCAAGCATCACTGAAGCCGTGAGGCAGTACAACCAGAGGATCCGTCTTCTGGCAGAAGAGTTCGGGCTGGCCTATGTAGACATCCATTCCCGGCTTGAGGAAGCAGGTGAGGTGATTTATTTCGATGCCGTGGCCTTCACCACCGACTTTATCAGCGGGGGCTTGTTCTCGCTCGATGGCATTCATCTGAGCAAGAGGGGAAATGCGATCGTTGCCAATGAGTTTATTTCGGCCATCAACCAACACTACAATGCATCGATTCCCAAGGTAATCATTGCCCGCTTCGACGGCATTCTCTTTCCCTGACCCGGAGGGTTCAATCGTGATTCATAAAGCCCTGCTGATGGATCACATCCAGGAGCAACCGGCTGAAGTGCAGATTATCTTTCCTGGTGTAGCGCTTCACGGTAAAGATCTGTGCCAGGTTTTCCAACTGATTCTCTTCGATCAGGCTGGCAGTCAGCGGCAATGATTCCTTTATCCGGTATATCCTGTCAATGTCTTCGCTGCTGTAATCCCTGTAGGTTTCGTGGTGCACCAAGCCTTCGGCAGGCAGCCTGTCGACCTGATCGGGGTCTTCGGCAGGATAGCCCACCACCAGGGTCGTCACGGGCACTACCCCTTCTGGCAGCCCAAAAAAATCGACCAGCTTGCCGGCCTGATAAGTCGTGGTCCCCAGGTAACAGATGCCCAGTCCATGGGCCTCGGCAGCAACGGCAACGTTCTGGGCCACCAGCAGGGCATCGATGGCTGCAGTGAAAAAAGACAGGAAATTGTCGTAGCCCGGATCAGCATCCCGCTGACGGCACCATTTGTTAAAACGGTTGAAGTCGGCGCAAAAGGTAAGGATCACCGGGGCCTGTTCCACCATTTTCTGTCCGAAATGAAGTTCGCAGAGAGCCTTGCGTTTTTCAGGATCCTTGCTCACAATAACGCTGTAAACCTGCATGTTGCCGGTAGTGGATGCCCTGAAGCCCGCCTCCAGGATCTCATCGAGAACCTCTTGCCCGATGGGGTCGCTTTTGTAGTTGCGGATGGTCTTATGATTTAGTAACGTCTTGATGGTTTCCATTGGAATTGCGTATTTTGGTTAGGCCACAAAAATAAGGGATAATGCATGGCTTTGCAAATGCACGCTTTTGTGGGTGCGGCCAGCCCCTCCTATTTGCCTTCGGTGCGACTGGTAAAAAACACATCCATGGCCACCAGCATGGCGATCATACCCCAGAAGGGTACCGAGGCCTTGTCAGTATCGAGGAAGTTGTTCAGAAAGCCATGGGAAAAATACGTGATCAGGCCCAGGGTAATGCCAAGGGCCAGCAGCCGCATCTGGCGGGTGGGAGCCCGCTTGTACAGCTTCACCCCTGTGGCAATTACAGCCAGGCTGAGAGCGAGCATGAGCAGCATGCCGGGCAGGCCGCTTTCGGCCAAAGGACCGATGTATTCGCTGTGTGCGTTGCCCAGATCCCCGAAATGGGTGGTGATGATGGTATAATATTCCGATCGCTGGAAGGGGGCATATAAAAACTGATAGGTGCCCGGACCCCAGCCCAGCACCGGACGCTCCTGAGCCATTCGGTAGGCCGACCTCCACCGGTTGATTCGCTCCAGGTTGGAGGCATCGGAGGTGATGTTGGAAACCGATCTCAGGTGTTCTGAGAAGTCGCCCGAAGATTCCTGCTGGTTCCTCTCGAGGTGCATGACAATTTCTGTCTGAAAAAGAAACAGGCTCCCCAGCACCAGGATCATTCCGGCAAGCAGGTAGCGAAATTTCAAGCGGAATACCAGAATGGCAAAGCCGGCCGCTGCAAACATCAGGCTAACCCACGATGCGCGGCTGTAACTCAGCAGTATTCCCAATCCGAACAACAGGAAAAAGCCCAGGGAAAGCCTCCGGCGCAACACAGTGTCGGCCCGGTTGAACGTCATAACGGCAAAGAACGGGGCCACTAGGGCAAGTACGGCCCCGTAATGGGTGTGGTCATTGAAAAATGGCCTCACTGCCCAGTATCCCATCATCCGTTCAAAGCCCACCGTATAATGCCTGAAAGTCGAAACCACCACGACCAAAGCCAGGGCGGTGCCGAACAACCAGAAGAAGCGCTTCATGTTGCGGACTTCCCTGAACAGGTAAATACCTGCAAAATAAAAAGCGGTGACATACCACAGCCTGGAGACGAAGTACTTGAAAGAAACCAGGGGCATTTCACTGCTTACGGCAGTGATCAGCATCCACAGCAGTTGAATGATCAGAAGAATGGTTACCGGATGCCTGAGCAAACGCATATCGTAACGCCGCTCATAAGCCAGTTTCAAAAAAAACAGCAACATGACACCAACTATCAGTGGCTCCACGGGCAGGTCGATGGTAAACCCCAGGCTTTCGTGGCGGTACTTGACAGATAGAGGGGTCAAAAAAACCAGCAGCAGCAGCAGCTTGTCGAGGGAGAAAAAAAGCATCAGCAACAGCGCGAGTGCCAGGGGGAGGGCAGATAGCCAGTAGAAATCATGGACGATCAGTACGATATTGAGCGCCGTGAACACGGCACTGCCCAGGTAAAGCAGATGAAGCCGGTTTGTTTTCAGCACAGGCGTTCAGGGCTTAGCGGATTTCAAAGTTTTTCTGCCGATGATCCCCTTTGCATGAAGGTTTTCATAAACCATCAGTATCATTACCCCCATAAAGCCGGCAGCAAAAGTAGAAAGGAAGACGATCAGCCAGCGCACGGGGTATACCTTGCGTTCGGCCTCAAATGCACTATCGAGTACAAATTTGAAGGGAACAAAGTTTTCCAGGTCAGTCCTGGCTTCCTGATATCTTCGCTGCACGACCACCACGTGCTCACTTATATTGTCGAGAACTGCCGCATTGAAGAGGTAGGCTCCGCCATACTCTCCTAAAAGACGGAGCCTTTCTTCCAGGGCAGTTACCCCCGGTTGGTTTTGGCCGGAAAGATCTTTCGCCAGTTGCCGGGTAAGCATCGACGACTGCCCCTCGATATCAAAGACCCCCCTGCGCATGATCTGCTTCAATGAATCCTCTACCTGCCTGGCTTCCCGCAACAGATTCTCATACTGTTTTCCGGAAATGTCGTAAGCCAGTTGTGCCCTTTCCATGCGCAATTCATTTTGAACCGTATCGGCCAGTGCGGCCAGTTCGTTGGCGATACTGGCGGCCATCTGCGGATCGGTGTCCCTTACCCTGACCTCCACGGCACCGTACTGGGTACGCCTGAATGAAATATTGCCCCGGTATTCCTGGGTCAGGCGGGTATTCCGGTAACGGGAGTCGTCCGGGATCCGGTAATGCGTCATCAGGTCGAAGCGTTCGACGATGCGGTCGCGTACATTGCCCGATTCAAGCACCTGAAGCAAACGTTCGGCTTCCTCCACTTCGCCAAATTGAAGAAAATCCTGGCGCGCACCCACCGGTCCGGCAAGTACTGAACGCGACAGGGAGCCCGAGGTAGCCGGGAACATGGTAACCGTAGACTGAAACTTGGGGGTAATAAAGGCCGGGCCGGAAAAAATGGCAGCCGCTATGGCAGCCACAAGGCAAATGATGAACAAGTGTTTCCACCAACGTATAAAGAACACAAACACATTGGTTGAGTCAAATTCCCTGTTTTTCTGTTCCATGAGTTGCTTAAATGGATTTGGTCGCGTTTAACCTAATAACGGCTTCTCCCGCATCTTATTTGGGAAATGGGGGCAAATTTAAGCAAAAAAAGCCAGGTTCACCATTCGGCGTAACGGATCAGCTGGTAAAACTGCCTGGGGCTGAGCAGTCCGATACCAAGGGAAAGGCCCACTGCACCTGCCACCATGAATAAAAAATTTACCAGCCAGGAAAAGGGCAGCAACAGCGACAACCAGGCGATCAACAGGGTGCCCCCCAAGAATGTAGTCATCCTGAAGAGCAGCAGGTAATTGGTCCGGAACCGGAAAAGCCGTACCACCACGAAAAGCTGCAGGCAGGTAACACTCATTTGTGTGGCCAGGCTGGCCCAGGCCGAACCGCTGGCCTGCAGTTTTGGGATCAGCAAAAGGTTCAGTCCCACGTTCAACAGCACCCCGGCAAATGCAATCAGGTTCAGGTAACCCATACTGGCATTGGCCGTGAGCAGGGTGCCCAAAACATAGCTGGTGGCAACGGCCATAAAGGCAGTCATCAACAGGGCGAATACCATGGATGATTCATCGATCCGGTAAGCGTATTCGGCAGCCGTTTCCCAGGCATGCAGCGGATACAGCAATGTCATGATCTGCCGGGAATAAAACACCGAGCCGGCAGCAATGATAACGGCCAGGGTGAACAGCAGGACGAGGGCCAGTTTGACAAGTTGCTCGATGTCTTGCTGCTGTTTGATCATCCGGGAAAACATGGGCAGCAGCAGGACAGCAAACAGCAGGGCAATCATATTGGTGGCGTCAAACAGCCGGTAAGCGGCGGCATAAATGCCGCTGTAGCGGTTGCCGTTCTCAAGCATCCGCTCCAGCATCACACTGTCTATCCGGTTGTAGAAGGTCATTAGCAACACCAGCAGGGCGTAGGGGAAACTCCGCCTGATGATGGCCAGCAAAAAAGGGAAATTCCACCGGATACGCAAAAAAACAGGATTTGCCCTCTGAAGCACCAGCAAAAGGGCAATCAGAGCTGTCAGGCTATAGCCGGCCGTTTGAGCATACACATAGTATTGAATGCGAAACTCATCCACCACATTGCCCCAGAGCAGCACCCCGCATATCAGGATCATCAGGCTGCGATCCAGAATGGAGATCAGGCTGTCGGTGCGAAACAGGTGAAGTCCTCCCAGATTCGAACGCAGGTAAAGGATGAAGCTGAGCAAAAACTGGTTGATCGCCAGGAAATATAAGATCCGTAACTGTTCGGGGCTGTACTGTATGACCAGTGCACTGCCAAGGGTAAATGCAATATACACCACAAACAGCAGCAGTTTAAGCACCAGGATATTGGAGAGGTGCTTGGTGAGCAGCTGGTTATTCTGGGCGATGTTCCTGTTGTTGAAATTCGTGATCCCGAAATCGAGCAGGATGTTGAGCAAAAAGGAAAAGTTGAATACGGCAAAGTAAAAACCGTAGGATTCGGCACCCACGGTATTCTGCACCGAACGGTCAATGCCAAGGATCCAGAATGGCTTGATCATCAGGTTGAGCAACAGAAGCAAAACCAGGTTTTTGAGGAATTTTCCCTGCATAGGGCTATGGCATTGACATGATGGTTCTCCCCCGCCAAAAATAACAACTTTTGCGATGACACTCCGACCTCCGGCATTGTTTTTGCGTCACCGCGATACTTTATAACGCCGAATCCCACCGATATATTCGAGCGAATTGCATTAACTTTGCATAATTTTTGAGCAAGCATAAATAAAGCGGAAAAGTTCGCGTTATCCAAGGGTAAAACAAGGTATTGCGCATGAAATTCAGAGCAGGCGACAAAGTAATGTTCCTGAACGAAACAGGAGGGGGTGTGGTTACCCGGGTTATTGACGAACAGATCGTGCATGTCGCGGTCGAAGATGGCTTTGAGATTCCCTATTCGGTGGGCGACCTGATCAGGGCTGGCGGTCCGGAAGGAGAAGGTGCTCAGCCGCAGAGGCAAAAACCTGGCACAGCTGATGAAAACAACCGGAAAACAAGCCCTCTGCTTACCACGGGCGGCCCCGCCGAACAACCGGAAAGCGGGATCAGTCTGGCCATGGTGCCCCGCGACCAGGCAGATCCGCTATCGGGCAGCATGGACTTCTACCTTCTGAACACTACGGCCTACCATGCGCTGTTCGGGCTGTTTCTGAACAAGGGCGGGAAATACTCCGGCCTGGAAAGCGGCAGCCTGGCTCCGGGCAACAAACTCCATTTAGGCAAAGCAGACAGGACAGAAATCGGCGACTGGGCCCATGCCCTGCTGCAGGTGGTGTTTTTCCGCGAAGGGAAAGCCGAAGTCCTTCCTCCCGCTTCGGAACACATTGTCTTTAAACAGGTCAGGGTGTACAAGGAAGAAAGTTTTGCCTTTCACCGGCTACTGCAACAAAAGGCCATGGTAGTCAATGCGGTGACTACCGCCGAACTGGGCCACAAAAGCAAGGCCAACACCGAAAGCCACCTGGTAGCCGGAATGACCGACAGCGAGAACACCGGCAGGGGTCTTCAGGGCGGTCTTGCCGAGCAGCCCACGTGGGCATCCGGCTTCCTGGGCAGGCACAAGGTGGATGAGAACGTGGCCGAGGTCGACCTGCATATCTCCTCCCTGACCGACAATATTCGCGGGCTGTCCAATACCGATATGCTGACCATGCAGCTGGACTATGCGAGGGAGAGCCTCCGCCAGGCCAGAAAAGACAAGGTAAGGAAGCTGATATTTATTCACGGGGTCGGTAATGGCACCCTGAAAAACGAATTGCTGGGTTTGCTGCGGCAAAGGCAGGACATCGAATTCTACGACGCTTCCTATGCAAGGTACGGCACGGGAGCCACAGAGGTGGTCTTTTACCGCCACCCCCGATAAACGTTCATTGAAAAGGCAGGCCGTCCTGTCGCGTCCCGCCTGTGCGGGATGAGGAAAGTCCGGGCAACACAGAGCAGCATACTTCCTAACGGGAAGCCGGTCCGTATCACGCGGGCCGAGAGAAAGTGCCACAGAAAACAACCGCCTGACTCCGGCCCTGGCCAGAGAGGTAAGGGTGAAAACGTGAGGTAAGAGCTCACGACTCATCCGGGCGACCGGGTGAGGGGGCAAACCTTATGCGTTGAGAGGCCAAATAAGCCGGGGATTGAGGGTTGCTCGCCCGATCCCGGCGGGTAGGCCGTTAGAAATGGTATGTGAGTGCCATTCCAGATAAATGACAGGAAGCACGCCACAGGCGTGTTACAGAACCCGGCTTACAGGCCTGCCTTTTCTTTATTTCGTATCCACAAACAATTATTGAAAAATGATAAAAAAGGTTTTTCTCTTGCTTGTTCTGCTGATGTCCCTTTTGCCGGCAGAGGTCCTGCCACAGCAAACGGCCATCCACCAGGAACCAGATGCCACCTACCGCCAGGCCATGGAACTGTTCGACAAGGAAAAATTCGGCGCTGCCCGTGAGCTTTTCCTGCAAACCATCAGGCAAATCACAGAATCAGACAGTGAGATGCTTGGCAGCGCTACCCTCTACGCTGCCATTTGTGCCGCCGAACTGTTCAATCCCGATGCCGGGGAGTTGCTGCTTGCCTTCCTGAACAACCATCCCACCCATCCGGGTCAGCGAAAGGCTTGGTTTCAAATGGGGAATATCCATTACCGGCAAAGAGAATACCGGGAGGCCGGCGGTTGGTATGCCCGCCTCAGCCCCTTCGATCTGCCCGCTGACAGCCGGGATGAGTTCCTCTTCAAAAAGGGGTACAGCCATTTTATGACCGAATCCTACCCAGAGGCCAGCCGGATGTTCACCCAGATCACCGACACATCGTCGGGCTACTACGCTCCGGCCAGGTATTACCACGGCCATGTGGCCTACCTTACAGGCGATTATGACATGGCGATGCAGGCTTTTCAGCGTTTGGTTGACGACCGCAACTTCGGGCCGGTAGTGCCCTACTATATTGTCCATATCTACTTTTTGCAGCAACGCTACGAAGATCTGCTGAGGCTTGCTCCGGTTCTGCTCGAAGAGGCCACGCCTCGCCGTGCCCCCGAAATATCGAGGCTGATCGGAGAAGCCCACTTCCACAGGGGCGACTACCAGGAGGCCATTCCCTACCTGGAGGCCTATGTCAGTCAGCCGGGATCGGGAGCCGGGCGGCAGGACCATTACCAGCTGGGCTTCGCCTATTTTATTACCGGGAGCTTTGAGCAGGCCATCCGTCACCTGGAGAGGGTCACCCCGGGCGAGGACTACCTGGCCCAGAATGCCTATTATCATTTGGGCTACTGTTATATCCAAACAGGCCAGAAGCGTTTTGCACGAAATGCCTTCATGCAGTCTCACCAGATGCCACACCTGGAAGAGATCAGCAGGGAGTCCCTCTTTCACTATGCCAAATTGTCGTTCGAGCTCTCCTATGATCCCTACAACGAAGCAATCCTGGCTTTCCAGAAGTACATCGACCTCTATCCGGATTCACCCCGAACCGAAGAGGCCTATGCCCACCTGATCGATCTTTATTTATCCACAAGCAATTACAAGGAGGCCCTTGCCTCGCTCGAAAAAATACCCATTGATAACCCCAGGTTAAGGGAAGCCTATCAGAGGGTAAGCTATTACCGGGGTGTGGAACTGTTCAACAACGGCGATTTTGAAGGGGCCATTGCCCATTTTTCCAAAACACAGCGCTACCGGGAAAATAACCGACTGACCGCCGCCAGCCTTTTCTGGATGGGCGAATCGCATTACCGCATGGGAAACTACGAAAACGCCATTGCAGCCTACGACCAGTTCATGCTGAGCCCGGGTGCCTTTTCACTGGATTTTTACAACAGGGCCAGCTATTCGCTGGGATATGCCCACTTTAAAAAAGAAAACTACAACCGCGCCATCCCCGCCTTTCGCAATTACATTACCGCAAGGGAGGAGGAGCCCCGCATGCTCAACGATGCCACCCTACGCATCGCCGACAGCTATTTCATTACCAAAGACTACCGGGCAGCCATGGACTTCTACAACCGCGCCATTGGCATAGGCGCCATCGACAGCGATTATGCGGTTTTTCAAAAAGGCCTGGTATATGGCATCATGGGCGATTTCACACAAAAAATTGCCACCTTACAGGAACTGATAAACAACCACCCCCGTTCTTCCTTTATCGACGACGGCCGCTACGAGATCGCCAACTCCTGGCTGATCCTCGATAACAGCACCCGTGCCATGGAATATTTCAGGCAGGTGATCGATCGCCATCCTAACAGTTCGTACGTACAAAGCGCCATGCTGAAGACCGGCCTGATCCATTACAACCTCAACCAGGACGAACAGGCCCTGAACATGTTCAAGGCGGTGGTCAACGACTACCCGGGTACACCCCAGGCCCGGGAAGCCCTGGCCTCCATCCGCACCATTTATGTCGGGCTCGACCGGGTGGACGAATTCCTGCGTTTTTCGGAAGGGATCGGCATGGCCGATATTTCGGCTGCCCAACAGGACTCTCTGACATACCAGGCGGCAGAGAACCGGTATATGCAGGGCGACTGCAGCAGTGCCGTACAAAGTTTCGGGAACTACCTCGAACGCTTTCCCAGCGGCATCTTCTCGGTTAATGCCATGTTTTACCGTTCAGAATGCTACTTCCGCACCAATCAGCAGGAGCGGGCCCTTGCCGGTTATGAGGCCGTGATCAGCAGACCCAGGACCAAGTTCCATGAAAATGCCCTGCTCAGGGCTTCCGGCATACACTACCAGCTGGGTAATTTTGAGAACGCCAACACCTATTACAACCAACTGGAGCAAGTGGCCGAATACCGGAATAACATCCTTACGGCCAGGGAGGGACAGATGCGCAGCCTTTACCGCCTGGGCAGGCACCAGGAAACCATGTTGGCCACAGAAAAACTGATGACCACCGACAAGGTATCGCCCGAACTGGAACAAGAGGCCTTTTTGATCCGCGGCATATCGGCCATGGCCATCGATAACAGGTCAGAAGCCAGGGAATCGCTGAAAAATGCCCTGGGTATTGCCGACAACCGGCGTGCAGCCGAGGCCATGTACAACCTGGCGCTGATCTCTTTCAGAGAAGGAGATTACGATCAGGCCGAGCAGGAGGTATTTGAATACATTGGCAGGATGTCGGCCTACGACGATTGGCTGGCAAGGACATTCCTGCTGCTTGCCGATGTATACATGGCCATGGACAACCACTTCCAGGCAAAACACACCCTGGAAAGCATCATTGAACATTACGATGGGGAAGACATCCGCGAACAGGCCAGACAAAGGCTGGATTTTATCCATAAGCAGGAAAGCCTGATGGAACAATCCCCTCAACCCGAACCCATCGAAGTGGAATTGGGCAATGAACCACAGGACTAAAAAAGCCAATGAAACCGCCATATGCCATGTTTGATAAACAAGAGTACCATCATAAATGCAGAAGATAGAAGGTAGAAATTAGAAGGTAGAAAGAATTCCGGTACGACCGAACGAATTTTATTCTACCCTCTACCTTCCACCTTCTACCTTCCGTTTACGACATTTAACCTCACCAAGACCAAAAGCATAAACACATGAATACCTACAGCAACCCTTTTTCCATGCTTTTGCTGCTGCTGCTGGCAGTCAATCCGTTTTTTTCCGCAGCACAGCGGCCCCTCGAAATTGATGAAATCCGGGTGGTGGCCCCCTATCAGCCCACCATTTCGGATGCCTTCAAGATCAATTTCAACCCCAGCATTGAAGACACCACCCGGATCCACATGGATTTCGACTACCAGATCAGGCCGATGAAGCTGCTGCTGAGTTACCGGCCCGAGCCCATCACCCCGGCGCGCATGAGGGGGGAACCCCTGGCCAGGATTTACCGGGGCCAGGTGAAGGGAGGATACGGCACCCGGCAGTCTCCTTACTTCGAAGGGCACTACAACACCCTGCGATCAAACGAATACACCCTCGGGGTGCATCTGAAGCACCGCTCATCGGGCGAAGGGACAGATCCATACGAACACAGCCTGTTCAGCCACAACAAAGCCCACGCATACGGCACCCGGTTTTTCCGCAACACCTCACTGAAAGCCGGAGCTGCTTACACCAGGGATTTGGTCCACTATTATGGGTTCCCTTCTGCCCTGCTGTCCGATGAAACGCTTCCAGGCACCGAAACCCTGTCGCAAGAACCTGTCAATCCCTTTCCCGGGCTGGAGGCCACCGACATCAGGCAGAGGTACGATTTCCTGGACACCTCACTGGAGTTCGGAACCCATCATGCCGATTCGGCCAAAGCAAACTACCACCTCGGGCTTGGCCATCAATGGCTCAGCGACCAGGCCGGGGCCAGCGAACACCGTTTCCGTTTCTCGGGCAATTTCGGCAGATCGTTCGGTCAGGACCCCTTTGGTCTGGCGTGGAAGCAGTTTTTCGAACTCGGGACCGGGGCCGATTACTTTTACAATCTCAATCCTCACGAAACGGACAACACCGGCATTTACCGCATCAGTCCACGCATTATTTCGTACTATGACAGGCTTCAGTTTCACCTGGGGGTAAATCTTTCGGTCGAAGACAACAATGCCAATTACCAGCTGCGTGCATACCCACTGGCGGGTTTCAGCATGAACATCGCAGAAAACAGGCTGGTAGCCTTCATGGATTTGTCGGGCCGGCTGGAGAAACAGAGCTTCAGGGCACTCAGCCTGGAGAATCCCTTCATCATCTCCTCACCCAACAGCCAGTTCACCAATGTCAGATCGGAGGTCAGGGGGGGGGTCAGGGGCGCGTTCGGCGATGCCGTGTCCTACAATCTGTCGGTGATCAACAGCCAGATCGACAATCAACCCTTTTTTGTGAACAACTATCCCTTCCCCTCCATGCCTGTCCCCGGCATGCCTTATCCGGCCAATGGCTTTGAGGTGGTCTACGACAACATCCGGAGGCTGAATTACCGCGCAGAGATCGTATCCCGTTTTGGTGAGAGCTTTTCCCTGCGTTTGCGGGGCGATTTCTTCGAATACACCCTCGATGCACAGGAAGAAGCCTGGCACGAACCCCGGATGCTGCTTTCGATGAACCTCAACTACAATATCCAGAACAAGATCATCCTCAGGGCCGACCTGTATGGCCGCGGAAAAGCCTATGGACGGGAGTTTGTCACTACCGATGCGGGTTTCATTGGATGGTATGATTACAGGAAACGGCAGGTACACGACTTCTACCTGGATGCCAACCTGGGCATTGAATACCGTTACACAAAGCTGCTGTCGGTATTCCTGAATTTCTACAATATACAAAATGAAAAGCTCGAAAGGTGGACCTATTATCCCACCCAGGGGTTTAACTTTTTGGGTGGTGTGACCTATGCTTTCTAGGGCTGGTTTTTACCACTTTTAATACCAGAATCCCGCCTAAAAAGTGTACCTTTGCCTGTTATCAAAAAAAGGCAAAAGATTATGAAGGCACCCTTGAAGCCTGTTGAAAAAGAACAGTTCAGTTACGATGCTGCCAGCATACAGGTTCTGGAAGGACTGGAGGCGGTACGGAAGCGTCCGGCCATGTATATTGGCGACATCAGCAGCAAAGGCTTGCACCACCTGGTCTATGAGGTCCTGGACAACTCCATCGACGAAGCCATGGGCGGGTATTGCGACCAGATCGATGTGATCATTAACGAAGATGGCTCCGTTACAGTCATCGACAACGGACGCGGCATCCCGGTCGACATCCATAAAAAAGAAGGAAGGAGCGCACTGGAAGTGGTCATGACGGTGCTGCATGCCGGGGGGAAATTCGACAAGGACACTTACAAGGTTTCCGGTGGCTTGCACGGAGTGGGCGTTTCCTGCGTAAATGCCCTGTCTGCACATATGGCCGTGGAGGTACACCGCAACAACCAGGTCTATATCCAGGAATACAAAAAGGGCGCCCCGCTCTATCCGGTTAAAAAGATCGGCACCACCCACAAAAGGGGCACCAGGGTAAGTTTCTCCCCCGACACCACCATTTTCCAGACCACTGACTTCAACTACGACATACTGACCAGCCGGTTGCACGAGCTGTCTTTCCTGAACAAGGGCGTTCAGCTGAGTCTGACCGATATGCGGAAGCGGGACGACAACGGGCAGGCGGTAAAAGACATCTACCGCTCGGATATTGGCCTGGCCGAATTCGTTGAATACCTCGACGACACCCGCGAAAAACTTATTGAGAAGCCCATTTGCATGCAAACTGAAAAAATGGGCATCCCCGTCGAGGTAGCCATGCAATACAATGCCTCCTTTACCGAAAACGTGCATGCCTATGTGAACAACATCAACACCATTGAGGGCGGCACCCATCTGGCTGGCTTTCGCAGGGCACTTACCCGTACCCTGAAATCCTATGCGGAGAAATCAGGCATGTTGTCCAAACTGAAGTTTGAGATCAACGGCGACGATTTCCGGGAAGGGCTCACAGCGGTTATCTCGATAAAAGTTGCCGAGCCCCAGTTCGAAGGCCAGACCAAGACCAAACTTGGTAATTCGGAAGTAAGTGGGGCGGTTGACCAGGCCGTAAGCGAAATGCTCACCCATTACCTTGAAGAGAATCCAAAGGAGGCCAAAATCATCGTCAACAAGGTGATCCTGGCAGCCACGGCACGGCATGCAGCACGCAAGGCCAGGGAACTGGTGCAAAGGAAAAACGTGCTCAGCAATACAGGGCTTCCGGGCAAGCTGTCCGACTGCTCAGAAAAAGATCCTGCAAAATGCGAAATTTTCCTCGTAGAGGGCGATTCGGCCGGAGGGACGGCGAAACAGGGACGCGACAGGAAGTTCCAGGCCATTCTCCCCCTCAGGGGAAAAATACTGAATGTGGAGAAGGCCATGCCGCACAAGATCTTCGAAAACGAAGAGATCAAAACCATTTTTACCGCCCTGGGGCTGAGTATCGGTACCGAAGAAGACAGCAAGGCGCTGAATGTGGAAAGGCTGCGCTACCACAAGGTGATCATTATGACAGATGCTGATGTGGACGGCAGCCACATCGCCACCCTCATCCTTACGTTCTTTTTCCGCTACATGAAAGAAATGATCGAAAGGGGGCATATCTACATTGCCACCCCACCCTTTTACCTGATCAAAAAGGGAAAGGAAGAGCGGTATGCCTGGAACGATGCGGAGCGCAAACAGATCGTTTTCGAATTGTCCAAAGACGGCAAGGAAACCGGCATCCACATTCAAAGGTACAAAGGCCTGGGCGAGATGAATGCCGAACAGCTATGGGACACTACCATGAACCCCGAGTTCAGGAAACTCCGGCAGGTGGATATTGAAAACGCTGCCGAAGCCAACCGCACATTCTCCATGCTCATGGGCGACGAGGTGCCGCCCCGCAGGGCATTTATAGAGAAAAATGCCAGGTACGCCAACATCGATGCATAAGCACCAGACCGGGTTTTGACCGGGAAGTACTACCGGCTTTCTGTAATCCAGGCGATCACCTTTTCGGAAGCCGGGCTTTCGCGGGGAGATAATACGTCCACCAGCCGGCCTTCTTCGTCGATGAGGAATTTCTGGAAATTCCAGCTTACCTCTGCATCGAAGCGTCCATTTTTATCCTTGCGTGTCAGCCAGTCGTACAAGGGGTGGATGTCATCTCCCCTGACCGATATTTTTGACATCATCGGGAAACTAACCCCATAATTTTCTTCACAAAAGGCAATGATCTCTTCGTTGGTGCCCGGCTCCTGGTTCTGGAAATTGTTGGCCGGGAAGCCGATGATCAGAAAACCATGTCCGGCGTAGGTCCGGTAGAGCTCTTCCAGCAGCTCATACTGGGGAGTCAGCCCGCAACGCGACGCCGTATTGACCACCATCACCTTTCTACCCCTGAGCTGCCCCAGGTCAAATTCATCCCCATAGATATCTTCCACCCCGAAGTCGTGAAAACCTGCCGGCCCGGCCGCCAACAGCGGAGAGGAGAAGAGCAGCAGGACGACAAGGCAAAGTTTTGTCCGGTTGCGTAGGGTTGTATTCAGGGAACTGTTCTTGATGACTTCCATGAGTTTTTACGATATTTGTTCCATCAATCAACAACCACCGGTGGAGATTGTTCTGAAGCCGGCAAAAAAAAGCAAGGATGCAGCCAACAGCCAGCGAAAAGGCCACACTGCTTCTCAGGGCACTCGATGCCGCCCTGTCGGCAGTTCCCCTAATCATGAAAGTATACCGCTCTTCATTTGACACCCGCTTCAAAGCCGATGGCAGCCCCCTTACCCTGGCCGACAAAATGGCCCACGAACTGATCTGCGCGAAACTCCAGGCAAGCGGGCTGCCGGTTATCAGCGAGGAACAGGAAAAGCCGGTTATGAAGCCACGGGAGAAATCACGGGTATACTGGCTGGTTGATCCCCTCGATGGCACCAGGGAGTTTGTTCAACGCAACGGGGAGTTTACGGTAAATATCGCCCTGATCGGCAATGGCCAGCCCTTGTCGGGGGTGATCGCGGCACCGGCCCTGGATAAGGCCTGGTTTGGGAGCCCGGGACAGGAGGTCAGGGTAATGGACAACATCTCATCCCTGCCCGCCTCTCTGAGATTCAGCGCCGGGACCGATCACCGGAAGTTCTCCTGCGTCCTGCCCCGGCGAGCTCTGCCCCCTCAACCGATAATGGCCGTCAGCCGCTCGCACTCCGACCCCCATACCCTCGCCCTGCTAAAACGCCTGAGGCGGATATACCCCCGGCTGAGGCAATGGGCGGTAGGCAGCGCACTGAAACTTTGCCTGCTGGCCGAAAAAAAGGCCACCCTGTATGCACGCTACAGCCCGACTTTTGAGTGGGACACCGCCGCAGGACATGCCATTCTGAGGGCAGCCGGAGGAGAATTGTATGCCCTTGATACCCTCATGCCGCTCGAATACGGCAAAGAAGGGCTGCGAAATCCGCCCTTGCTGGCGGTAGCCCGCAGAGAGGGATCAGAGGAGTTTCTGTCTGAATTTTCTTCTGAGGAAGGGGTATGAGAACACCGAAAGCAAAATGATGAGGGTGCCCAGGTAGAAACCTGCCGACATCCGCTCGGCCTCCGGAAAGAAAAAATGTGCCATAACAATGCCGTACACCGGCTCCAGGTTGATGGCCAGTACCACGGTATAGGCCGATAACACCTTCATCACGTCCACAATGGCCGTGAAGGCATAAGCAGTACACACAAAACCCAAAATCAGCAAATACACCAGGTCGGAAGGCGAAACCCGTAAAAGTCCGGCCGATAGTGTCCCCGAAAAAGCAAAGAACAGGCTGATAAACACAAACCCGCCGATCATTTCATAAAAACTGATAACCGACGGATGATGCCTCATGCTGATGTTGCGGTTCAACACCACGAACATGCCGTTTAGCAAAGCCGAGAGCAAAGCAAACAAGATGCCTTCAAGGTAATGGAATTCATACTGGAATATCAGGTAAATGCCCGACAGAATGACCATTCCGATGATCACCTCCAGCCAGAAAATGCGCCGTCTCTGACTGATTGGCTCCAGGAAGCTGGTAAACAGGGTGGTGGAGGCAAACACTCCGAGGGTTACCTAAACATTGGAAACATTGATGGCATGAAAAAAGGTGATCCAGTGCAGTGCCACCACCACCCCGATGCCCAAAAGAGGAAGTATCCGGCCCAATGGCAGGAAGTAACTCACCCGGCGGACAACAAAGAACACCCACAAACCGGTAAGGCCGAAAAACATCCTGAACCAGACAAGGCTGGCGGCATCGATGGTAATCAGGGCCCCCAGTATGGCCGTAAAACCAAGCAGCACCACAATAAAGTGCAAATGCAGGTGTTCGGTGGTGTGGGGGGCTGCCATATCAGGGGTTTTTGAAAAATTCATCCGTACACCTTATGGCATTGCGCAGACGCTCCTCTCCCCTTCCGCTGACGATGCAGTATGAGAAACCATAGTCTTCCAGTTCGCGGCGGAACCAACGAAAAAAATACGACCTGAGCTGGGGGTGTTCCCGCTGCGGATCTTCTTCCCAGGGCAGGTCAACATCGCACAAAAGGTACAGGTCGCAGGGCTGCTTTTCGATCTGCTCAAGGATCCACGGATGGCACTCGCCATATTTGTGAAGGCTCCATATCTTGATCACGATCAGCTCTGTGTCGCAAAACAGAAAAGCGGAAGCACCGGACAACAGGTCTTTTTCCCTTCTGAGCTGTCCGGAGGCAATACGGTAAAGGTCGTCACGCCGGTAATCGCGGCTGAGACTGCCGATGTATTCGCGGGCGTACTCGGGTACATGCAGGGTGTTGTAATGCCTGGCCAGCGCCGCCGACAGCCAGCTTTTGCCGGTCGATTCGGGCCCGGTAACAGCAATCCTGCCGGTAGGTTTCAAGCCCCTGCGCATTTACTGTTTCAGGTGGCTGTTGATGACCTTCAGGACAAACACCGCCTTGCCGTGCGTCTCAAAGGAATAAGCCATTTCGTCGGCCAGAGCCTGCATGAGTACCCCAAGCTCCCCGAAAAGCTGGGTCGACATACCGTTCACCACGGCATCTACGCCATCCCTTTTTTTGATGCGTTCAATAAAATCCCTGATGTCGGGCACATATTCCCTGCCCAGGGGATACATACTGATTTCAACGGAAGCTTGCATAGGGTTTGGTATTTGACCGGATTCAACAGGGTTTCAGATCTCTGTGGCGACAACGGGCCGGGGTCAGGAATGTGAACACTGCAGCCTGGCATACAGCTGTGCCGGTGCAGGTCTACAATTCGGCCAGGGAAGTGCGCAACTCGGGCACAATGACCTGGATAAAACCCACTTCCTCCATGGCATGGCAGGTATTGCAGCTGCTGGCAAAACGATTGAAGGATTGCAGGAATGCTTCCCTGCTGCCCGATACGATGGTTTCCATCAGCCGGGGGGCTGCCTGATCTGTGAACTGGGCCGAGGAGGCCCTGCGGTCGGGCCTGCGCACAAAGCCTTTTTCGAGGCTGCTGAGTATTTTATCCAGCTGGTATTCGGCATAGCCCCAGTTCTCGTCCTTGCCGGCCCAGTAAAGCTCATTGTAGCGGTAACCGGTCTCCATCATGGTTTGGTCAAAGCCTCCGAACTGCTCCTCGATATTGCCAAGTATTTCCTCCATGGTTTCTCCGGCCCAGCGGGTTTCGTATTCCTTTTGGGGATCCGTCTGGCAGGAAAAGATGACCACGGCAGCCATTGTTGCTGAAAAAATGATCCATACTATTCGTTTCATCGGCATGGGTTTTTTTGTGAATACGTAGTGGTTTTATTGGTTTGCTGCATTAACGGGGAGCCAGATCAAGCAAAAAGGCATATTCTCTGGCCACCTCCCTCAAACGCTGAAAGCGGCCGGAGGCCCCTCCATGCCCGGCTTCCATATTGGTGTACAAAAAGATGTTGGCATCGCCGGTATGGTACTGCCTGAGTTTGGCAACCCATTTGGCGGGCTCCCAATACTGCACCTGCGAATCGTGCAGACCGGCAGTGACCAGCAGATGGGGATATTCCTGCTCCCTCAGGTTGTCGTAAGGCGAGTACGACAGCATATAGCCGTAAAAGTCCTTATCGCGGGGGTCTCCCCATTCGTCGTATTCGGCCGTGGTAAGGGGGATGGATTCGTCGAGCATGGTGGTGACCACATCAACGAACGGGACGGCGGCAATCACCCCCTTGAACAGTTCCGGTCGCTCGTTGATCACAGCGCCCATGAGAAGCCCTCCCGCGCTCCCACCCCTGGCAAACAGCCGGGCGGGGTTTGTATATTCTTCAGAGATCAGGAATTCGGCACAATCAATAAAGTCCTTGAAGGTGTTTTTCTTTTTCATCAGTTTACCGTCCTCGTACCATTGCCTGCCCAGATCCTGCCCCCCCCTGACATGGGCAATGGCATAGATGAAACCACGGTCGAGCAGGCTCAGTGCATTGATGTTGAAGCGGGGATCGGCACTTGATCCATAGGATCCGTAAGCATACAGCAACAGCGGATTGTCGCCGTCCCTTTCAATTCCCTTGCGGTAAACAATGGTCAGGGGAACATCGACCCCATCCCTTGCCCTCACATCGTAGCGGCGGGTTTCGTAATCGGTCGGGGCGAAATCGCCCATCACCTCCTGCTGTTTCACCAGGGTGGTTTCGCGGGTTTCCATATGGTAATCGTAGGTGGTGTTCGGAGTGGTCAGGGAGGTATAGTTGTAGCGCAGCACCGGGGTGGAAATCTCCGGGTTGACACCAATATGGGCGGTGTATGCCGGTTCATCAAAGGCCAGGTAGTGTTCCTGTCCCGACACCATGTCCAAAATGCGCAACTGCCGCAGCCCCCGGTCCCTCTCCTGTACCACCAGGAAATTTTCGAACACCTCCAGATTCTCCAGAAGCACATCGTCGCGGTGAGCGATCACCTCCTGCCAGTGATTGATGCCGGTAGTTTCCTCCCTGGTTTCCATCAGGCGGAAGTTCCTTGCCTCATGATTGGTCAAAACAAAGAACTTGCCGTTGTACGACCATACCCGGTAACGCAGATCGCGCTGCCTGGGCTGGAACACCTGAAATTCAGCCGTCGGATCGCCGGCATCCAGCAACCAGATTTCGTTGCTCAGTGTGCTGTTTGCGTTGATCATCAGGTAACGGTTGTCTTTCGAGCGCGACACCCCGATGTAATAAAACGTTTCATCCCCCTCGTCGTACACGGGTTTTGCTTCATCATCCTGAAGGAAATCATAGCGCAGAATGCGGTTATACCTCAGGGTGACCGGATCAATGGCGTTGAAAAAAACCGTGTGGTTGTCGGCGGCCCAAACCACATCACCACCGGCATAGGAAATGCCGGTGGGCCGCAGTTGGCCGGTAGCAAGGTCTTTCAGTATGACGGTATATTGCCGTCGGCCTACCGTATCGGCGGTAAAGACCATCCAGCGGTTATCCAGACTGATGTCGTATGAGCCCACCCGGTAAAACGGATGAGGGGCAGCCAGCTCGTTGACATCCAGCAACACTTGCTCGGGAGCCTCCATGCTCCCCTGCCTGCGGCAATAGATGGGATATTCGGCACCCGTTTCGTAACGGACATAATAATAGTAACCATTGAGGTAATAGGGTGCCGATTCATCATCCTGTTTAATCCGGTCCTTCATCTCTTCAAAGAGTGCCTCCTGCAGTGAGGCCGTGTGGGCCATCATGGCTTCCAGGTAAGCATTTTCGGCTTTCAGGTAACTGATGACATCCGGGTTTTCAATGTCCCTGAGCCAGTAATAATTATCGATCCGGGTATCGCCGTGCATTACCAGAAGGGTCTCGTGCCGGGCAGCAATGGGTGGATCGGCCTCGCCGTTGCCGGGTACGGGGCCGCAACTGTTCAAAAAGGGCAGCAGTATCATGAATAAAAAGGCATAGTTTTGCATGCTTTAATTTTTTTTTAGATAAGGGAAAAGTTTGGAAAGTCGCTTTATCCTGCCCTCAGGCAGTGCGGTAGCCCAAAACCAGTAAAAAAATCCACAAGGTTTAAGGGTGTAAGAGTTTCAACTTTTCAACTTTTCAACTTTTGTAACTTTTTTCCCAAATACCGGCCACCAACGACCGGCTTTCAAATATACATGAAAATGCGCTATTGTCGCAATGACTTCGGTTTGACGGACCGGAAAAATCTCCTTAAATTTATACCTGTTATGAAGAAAACCAAACGCATCAAGGTATTTGGCGAGGTTCAGGGTGTGAATTTCCGCGCAGCGACTCAAAAAGAGGCCAGGGAGCTTGGCTTGGGCGGGTATGTAAAAAATATGCCCGACGGCAGCGTTCTGATAGAGGTCAGCGGCGATGAGACAAAATTGGAACGGTTGGCCGGTTGGTGCCGTCAGGGGCCTCCGGCGGCCGATGTCACGGATATCGAAACTTCAGCGGCCACATACAGGGAATTCAGCGATTTTACCATCAGGTATTAGTCGCCGGGCAACACCCCCCCGCTTTCTGCCAGGGGGAATAATTCGCCTGCCGAATAGACGATCACACCGGTTCTTTCGTCGAAGCATGCATTGATCATGGCCCTGGCGACCATTTCGCCGGCTATGGGCCGGTATTTTCTCATCAGGCCTGCCCGGTTGAGCAGATCCATCAGTGCAAGCCCGGCCTTCTCCATTGGCCTGGGCTCCTCCCTCTGCCCGCTCAGGGGTCCCGGGCGTATGATCACAAGCCGTCTGAACAGCAGGCTTTTTACATCCTGTTCAAGCCGGCCTTTCATCCGGGCATAAAAAAACCGCGAATGCGGATCGGCCCCCACCGAAGAGACCAGTACGAGCACCGGGACCGCATTCCGGGCTGCCGCAGCGGCAAACTGAAACTGGTAGTGGTAGTCTACCTTCCATTGTTCCTGTTTCCCGCCGGCTTTTTTGCGGGTGGTTCCCAAGGCAGAGAAAAGGGCATCGCCCTTTATCAGGTGCTGCCATTGTTCGGGCCGGTCAAAATCGACCAGGTGTTCCTTAAGTCCGGGATCACTGAGCCCGGTAGAACGGCGCAAAAAGGCTTCCACCTCACCAAAACGTTCATCCCGCAAAAGCCTTTTTACCAATTGGCTGCCGACCAGACCAGTGGCACCTATAACCAACGCTTTTTTCATACTATCGCAATGGGCAATGATGACTGCCGGATATGAGAACTCCGGAAGCATAACAGATTACCGGCAAATTAGCATTTTTTTTCCAAAAGTACCACACTTTCCACATGCTGGGTATGGGGGAACATATCAACGGCCCGGGCCCTGCTCACGCGGTAGGCGGCAGACAACAATTCGATATCCCGGGCCTGGGTGGCGGGATTGCAGCTGACGTAGACCAGGCGCCGGGCACCACTTTTCAGTATCTGCTGCAGCACGGCCGGATGCATGCCGGCACGCGGAGGATCGGCAATGATTACCTGGGGGAAGCCCTTCGCCTTCATGAAATCCTCATTCAGCACCCCGGCCACATCGCCAGCAAAAAAAGCCGCGTTGCCTATCTGGTTCACTCTGGCATTGCAACGGGCATGGCCCACAGCCTCTTCCACGTATTCGATGCCGACCAGGGCCTTCGCCCCCGAAGCGACAAAGCAGCCAAGACTGCCTGTTCCGGTATAGAGGTCATATACCACCTCATTGCCGGTAAGGCCGGCAAATTCTCTGGCCACTGAATACAATCGCCCGGCCTGTGAAGAATTTGTCTGAAAGAATGTCTTGGGCCCTATCCGGAACCTCAGCCCTTCGAGGCTTTCTTCCATATAGGGCCGGCCTGCATAAATAACGGGGTCCAGCCCGTCGAGGCTGCTGTTGGCTTTTTCGTTGACCACATAGGCCAGGGTATGGAGATGGGGGAAAGTCTCATGCAGAAAGCCCATCATCTTATGGATGCCGCCGGGGCTGTCTTCGCCGAAAACCACAATGGCCATGACCTCACCTGCTTCCGTGTTCCGGATGATGAGGTTCCTGAGCAATCCGCGGTTGGCGCGCAGATCGAAAAACGTGAGGCCCGAAGCGATGGCGAACTCCTTTACCGCCAGGCGGATCTGGTTGGAAGGTTCGGGTTGCAACCAGCATTTTTCGATATCGAGTACCTTGTCGTACTGTCCGGGAACATGAAAGCCAAGGGCCTGCATATTGTGTATCTCCCGGCCCGTATCGATTTTGTCTCTTGTCAGCCACCGGCGGTCGGAAAAGGTGAATTCCAGCTTGTTTCTGTAAAAGGTGGTTTGCCTGGAGGGAATAATCGCCTCGGCATGCACACGGTCGGTGTCGATTTTACCTATCCGCCGAAGGCTGTCGGTTAGCTGTTGCTGCTTTTGCTCCAACTGCCATTGGTAAGGAAGGTGCTGCCATTTGCAACCCCCGCATACCCCGAAATGCAGGCAAAAGGGTTTGGTGCGGTCAGGAGAATATTTGTGGAAGCGGACCACCTCCCCTTCCATGTACTGCCGTCTGGACCTTTTTACCCTGATGTCTGCAATATCGCCAGGGGCAGCAAATGGAACAAACAACACCTTGTCGCTGACCCTGGCCATGGCCTTGCCTTCGGCAGCCAGGCCGGTAATTTCGACTTTCTCCAGCAAAGGGAGGTCTTTTTTTGCTTTTCTTCCCATGCCATTGCAGCAGGATCGCAGGTAAAACCCTGCATGTAAACCATGGCAAAGTTAGCACATTTCGACTACCCAGCTGCTCTTTTTACCAATAGAACAAATCATTACCTTTGCAAATGATTAAAACCCCCTTATTTCGATGAAACAGCAACTGAGCGAACAGGAACAGATACGCCGGGATGCATTGAAAGAACTCCGGAAACTGGGCATAGATCCCTATCCTGCCCGTACGTTTGACATCAATGCCACAGCAAGGGAGATCAGGGAAGCCTTCCCTCAGGACAACAAGGGGTTTCAGGATGTGCGTGTTGCGGGTCGCATCATGAGCCGCCGCATTATGGGAAACGCCTCTTTTGCAGAGATCCAGGACGAAAGCGGCCGGATACAGTTGTATTTCAACCGCGACGAGATCTGTCCGGGAGAAGACAAGACCCTTTACAATACGGTATTCAAGCGCCTGACCGACATCGGCGACATCATTGGGGTTAACGGCTTTGTGTTCACGACCAGGATGGGCGAAACCACCATCCACGTCAGGGAGTTCACCCTGCTTTGCAAGTCGCTCCGGCCCCTTCCGGTGGTCAAGGAAAAGGATGGCAAAGTATACGATGCCTTTACCGATCCCGAACAACGGTACCGGCAGCGCCACCTGGACCTGATTGTCAACCCGGAGGTCAGAAACGTATTCCGGCAGCGGGCCATGCTGATGCAGCAAATGCGCGATTTTTTGCTCAAACAGGCTTACCTGGAAGTAGAAACCCCGGTATTGCAACCCATTTACGGAGGGGCTGCAGCCAGGCCTTTCAAAACCCATCATCATACCCTTGATACCACACTGTATTTGCGTATTGCCAACGAATTATACCTCAAACGGCTGATCGTGGGCGGATACGAAGGGGTCTTCGAGTTTGCCAAGGATTTTCGCAACGAAGGCATGGGCCGCTTCCACAACCCTGAATTCACCCAAATGGAGTTGTACGTTGCCTACAAAGACTACGAATGGATGATGGGCCTGGTGGAGGAAATGGTGGAGAACATCGTGCTGGGGATGCACGGAAAGACCTTGTTGACCGTAGGCGAAAAGTCCATCGATTTCCGGCGCCCGTGGAAACGGTATACCATGTACGAAGCCATCGCCCATTTCACAGGCCGTGATGTATCGGAAATGAACGAAACCCGGATAAGGGCGTTCGCTGAAAGCATCGGGATTGAAACCGACAACACCATGGGCAGGGGAAAGCTCATCGACGAACTCTTCGGAGAAAAGTGCGAGCCACATTTGATTCAGCCCACCTTCATCACCGATTATCCGGTAGAGATGTCGCCCCTGGCAAAAAAACACCGAAGCAAGCCCGGCCTGGTCGAGCGCTTTGAGGCCATCTGCAACGGAAAGGAGATCTGCAATGCCTTCAGCGAACTCAACGACCCCATCGATCAGCGGCAGCGTTTTGAAGAACAACTGGAGCTGGGCAGGCGGGGAGACCCGGAAGCAATGATGCTGGACGAAGATTTTCTGAAAGCCATTGAAACCGGGATGCCCCCGACAGCCGGCCTTGGTATCGGCATCGATCGTCTGGCCATGATACTCACCAACCAGGCCAGCATACAAGACGTTCTTTTCTTTCCCCAGATGCGACCCGAAAAACCGGCCGCTGCCTCCAGTGCCACGGAGAGCTTTACCGGGGCCGGGATTCCCGAACACTGGGCCGTGCTGCTCAAGCAGGCCGGGTATTCCGACCTTTCCTCACTGAGGCAGGCCAACCCCAACAAGGTATTCAACCAATTATGCGGTTTGCGCAAAAAACTCAAAATAGACATCCAGCCACCCAGGCCCGAAGAGGTGAAGGAGTGGATAAAGGGTTAATCCCTGAGGTTTTCGGATGTTTTTTTTGTATATTCATCCAATGATTATCCAAAATCCCGTTGAACCAATAAAGCCCCGATGCCCATTCTCGGTTCTATTATCAAGCAGGCCATATCCCTTCGAAGCAAGCTGCCTGTTATCTTTCATACCCGCAATGCCGCCCGGGCCCAGGAGCGTGAACTGAAAAAGTTATTGAAAAAAGCCTCCTCCACTGCTTTTGGCGAACAGTATGGATTTTCTTCCATTGTCAAAAGCAGGGACCCCATCAGGCTTTTTCAGCAAAGGGTACCCGTTCATGATTACAACACCATGTTCAAACAATGGTGGTACAGAACGCTGAACGGCGAAGCTTACGTCAGCTGGCCAGGCAGGGTCAGGTATTTTGCCCTGAGTTCAGGAACTTCCGAGGCTTCGAGTAAACAAATCCCGGTAACTGCTTCCATGCTTAAGGCCATCAAAAAAACCAGTGTGAAGCAGATCTTCTCCCTGGCCAGGTACGGGTTCCCGGTTTCATTTTATGAAAAGGGCATCCTCATGCTCGGAGGCAGCACCCACCTGAACTACAACGGAACCTATTTCGAAGGCGACCTCTCAGGCATTACTACCAAGAACATCCCATTCTGGTTCCAGCACTTCTATAAGCCGGGCAAACGGATTTCCAGAGAACGCGACTGGCCCACCAAACTCGACGAGATCGTGGCCAGGGCCAGGGACTGGGACATTGGGGTTATTGTAGGGGTGCCGGCCTGGTGGCAGATCCTGCTCGAAAAGATCATTGCCCATTACCGGCTGAACCACATCCACGAACTCTGGCCAAACCTGTCGATCTTTGTTCACGGGGGGGTCTCCTTCACACCCTACGAAAAAGGTTTCGCCAGGTTATTGGGCAAACCCCTGACCTATATCGAAACCTACCTGGCCTCGGAGGGGTTCATCGCTTTCCAGAGCAGGCCAAACACACAGGGCATGCAACTGGTCCTGGAAAACGGGCTGTTTTTTGAGTTTGTGCCCTTTAAGGCCGAAAATTTCGACCCTGACTGGAACCTCCTGCCAGAGGCAACCGCCCTGACCATTTCAGAAGTGAAAGAAGGAGAGGAATATGCCCTCCTGCTGAGCAGTTGTGCCGGTGCCTGGCGCTACCTGATCGGGGATGTGATCAGGTTTACCAGCACCGAACTGAACGAAATCGTCATCACCGGCCGCACCAAGCATTTTCTGAACCTCTGCGGCGAGCACCTGTCGGTGGACAACATGAATATGGCCATCAAAATGGCCGAAGACCAGCTTAATATCGAAGTAAGGGAGTTTACGGTTGCCGGCATCAAGCACGAGAGTATGTTTGCGCACAAATGGTTCATCGGGACCGACAGCGAGGTCGATCCGGCAATGCTCAGGGAAAGGATCGATGAAAACCTGAAGATTCTCAACGACGACTACCGGATCGAACGCATTGCCGCCATCAGGGAGGTGAAGGTCAGGGTACTCCCCTCAGCGGTGTTCTACGACTGGATGCGGATGAAAGGCAAGGAGGGGGCGCAGAACAAATTCCCCAGGGTCATCAAGCACCAGGTATTGCAGGAGTGGGAAGATTATGTCCGCAACCGGGAAACCTCAGCCGAAGGGCAGTATCGCCCAGGCAGTTGATCCCAAACAAGCACTCACGATGACAATGGCCTTGATCGAAGGGATTATCCTGGGCATCACCCTGGCTTTTTTGGTCGGACCGGCCTTCATCTCCCTGGTACAAACGAGCATTCACAGGGGGAGGGTTGCGGGCCTGCAGTTTGCCATCGGGATATCACTGAGCGACATCACCCTGGTGGCGTTGAGTTATTTCGGGCTGCTGCAGATTTTTGAGACCGGCAGGCAATACCACGCACTGGGTATTATCGGGGGCTGCATACTGATTGCATTCGGAGTGGTCACGTTTACCCGAAAATACACCGTCCCAAAGCCGGTGCAGCTGAATGTGAGGGTAAAAACAGGGAGATTTTTTAAATACCTCTCCAAGTGGTTTTTTATGAACATTCTCAATCCTTTCCTGCTCCTGTTCTGGGTGGGAGTAATGGGCGTGGTCAGTGCCAGGTACAACATACCTTCGAGGGAGATCCATCTGTTCTTTGCCGCCACCATCTCTACCGTATTTCTCACCGACATGGTCAAAGTGTTCATATCACGCAAGATCAAAAAATTCCTGAGCATTCATCTGCTCACCCTGCTCAACCGCATAGTGGGCAGCCTCTTAATATTGTTTGGAGTTGTGCTCATTGTCCGGGTGTTGATCCTGACGTAGTTTTTTGTTACTTTGCACAAAGCAAATGACCCGTTCCCGCTTCTTTCTGTCAGCCGAACCGGGATCGGGCAAAGCCTTCAAACTATGAGCGTAGCCGTCCGATTCGCACCCAGTCCAACCGGCCCCCTGCATATCGGGGGGGTTCGCACGGCCCTGTACAACTACCTGTTTGCCAAAAAACATGGCGGCAGATTCATTCTTCGCATAGAGGACACCGACCAGAACCGCTTTGTGCCTGGAGCAGAGCAATACATCATTGAATCACTGAACTGGTGTGGCATCCACTGGGACGAAGGACCGGACAAAGGGGGGCCGCATTCTCCCTACCGCCAATCGGAACGCAGTGAAATCTACAGGGAATATGCCCTGCAACTAATCGGTCAGGGTCATGCCTATTACGCATTCGACACCCCTTCCGAACTGGAGGCCATGCGCAGGAAACTGGAAGCCGACAAATCGGCCAACCCCCAGTACGACAGCCACACACGTTTGCAGATGAGGAACTCCCTCACCATGACAGATGCCGGGGTCAGGGAGCAGCTTCATGCGGGAACCCCTTATGTTATCCGGATAAAGACCCCTGCCGAAGACAGGGAAGTGTTGGTGAATGACCTGATCCGGGGGGAGATCAGGGTCAGCAGCGGATTGCTCGACGACAAGGTATTGTACAAAAGCGACGGAATGCCCACCTATCATCTGGCCAATGTGGCAGACGACCACCTGATGCGCATCACCCATGTTATCCGGGGCGAAGAATGGCTGCCATCGGCCCCTTTGCATGTGTTGCTGTATCAATACCTTGGCTGGGAAGCAAGCATGCCGGCATTTGCCCATTTGCCCCTGTTGCTCAAACCCGACGGCCCCGGAAAACTGAGCAAACGCGATGGCGACAGGCTTGGATTTCCCGTGTTCCCACTGCAGTGGAAGGATCCGGTCAGCGGGGAAACGGCACCTGGTTACCGGGAAGAAGGCTATTTTGCCGGGGCCTTTGTGAACATGCTGGCCCTGCTGGGCTGGAACCCGGGAGACGAGCAGGAGATCTTTTCGATGGAAGAGCTCATCCGTTCATTTTCGCTCGACAGGGTGGGCAAATCGGGTTCCCGGTTCGACCCGGAAAAGGCCAGATGGTTCAATCATCAATACCTGCAAAACAAACCCATTGATGAACTAGCCGCTCTCTTCAACGACATATTAAGGGCCAGGGGGATCGAGGCCCCCGAAGAAAAAGTAAAAAATGTCATTGCCCTGGTGAGGGAGCGGGCCCACTTTGTGCATGAACTATGGGATCAGTCCGCTTTCTTTTTTGAGGCCCCCGAAGGCTACGACGAACAGTTTGTGAAAAAGAAGTGGAAAGCCGGCACCCCTTCCACCCTGAGGCAGGTGGCGGAAAAGCTGAAAACGGTCTCTTCTTTCGACAAGGACAGCATCGAAGCTGTACTGGAGCTTGTCATGAAAGAAAGCGGAACCGGACCCGGGCAGATCATGCCGGTGCTGCGTCTGGCAATGGTCGGCGAAGGCAAAGGTCCTGATGTAAAAGACATCATGACACTGCTTGGCCGGGAAGAGGTTGTCCGGCGACTGGAGAAAGCCATCAGGGCTATCCCCGCAAAAGCCTGAGGCCAGACGGGGGCAGGGCATTTCCGGTTCGGGGCAGCCGCAACCCAGGACTTACCAGGTATACCGTATCCCCAGCGAAAGCCCCCATCCCAATCCGGCATGTTCGCCGATGAAGTCCCACAGCGGCCTGATATCCAAGCTCAGCAATATGGGTGCGTCCTGGTAATTGAAATCATACTCCAGGCCGACCTGCCCGCCGAGGGCCATATTGAAGGTGTCGGCGTAATCGCGGTAGGTATGGAACCCTATGCTTCCACCCGGGCCGGCGTACCAGTTGAGTCCATTGGTAATAGGCCACACCCAGTGGTAAATGGCGGCCAGGTGGATCCTGTTATGGCGCCTGCTGCTACCGAATCCAAGGTCCCATTCCATCCGGTTGGGCCCACCCGTGGCATGCTGATAGGAGATCTCAGCCCCGCTGATATCGCCATCACTTCCAAGGCGCAGGCCCAGGGCCCGGGGGTTCACCTGTGCCTGAGCAAAATAAACCATTCCCAAAGTAAAAACAGCAAAAGTCACTATCCGCTTCATCTGTTTGTAATTTTTTGTTTTCGTAATGCAGAAAAGGATAAAAAGTCAAAAGGTCGTTCTTCCGTCTTCCGTCTTCGTTCCCCTAAAGTTACAAAAATATCCCAACGTATCCAAAGGCTTCCGGATGATGGTTCAATGGCATTTGTACGGATAAATCTCTTTGTGTAACTTTAACATCATTCACCCATCATTGATATGGAGCCCGGGCAATCATCCTCCCACACCGAAACCAGGCATTATGTGGCCAGGCGAATCAGCTATACCCTGCTGGCCATCCTCCTGCTGGTATACGGACTCATGAGCGTACGCAACTTCCTTTATCCCATTGCCTTTGGCTTTCTGCTGGGCTACCTGCTCTATCCCATGGCCAACTGGTTTGAAAAAAAGCATTTCCCCCGCATCCTGGCCAACCTGATCGTTATTGCCGGGGGCTTGCTCGTCCTTGCGGGACTGCTGCTGGGGATCTATTCCATCATCACGCCCCTGGCCATCAACCTGCCCGAACTGGCCGGAACAGCAAGGGAAAACCTGTCGGAAATGATGGCCCGGCTGGGTACTTATTTTGGTTTTGAGCCCGACAATACCCGGGAGGCTGTTAATGAGCGGCTTGAGTCGATGTTCGAAGCCACCGGACAGCAACTTCAGGCATTGTTCGGGGCAACGACCACTACCGCAGTGGCCTTTGGCCTGCTGCCGGTGTATATATTCCTTTTTCTGTATTACCGGACCAAGTTCATGTACTTTTTGCTCCAATTAGGGGGAAGAAAACACAAAACCCGGGTAATCGCCATCCTCCGCGAAATGTCAACCATGATGGTACGCTACCTGTATGGGGTATTGGTGGTGGTATTGATCCTTTGCGTCATCAATTCGCTGGGCATCTGGATCATCGGGCTAAGATTCCCCATTCCGCTTGGGGTTGCTGCGGCCCTGTTCAACTTCATCCCCTATTTCGGCACCCTGCTGGGCGGGCTGGTTCCGTTTTTTTTCGCCTTTCTGGTCGAGGGCGATCCTGTACTCGCGTTCCGGGTGGCCGTGCTGTTTATTGGCATCCAGTTTATAGAGAACAACATCCTTACCCCCAATATCGTGGGCGGCAATGTGAACATCAGTCCGTTTTTTGTGATCATCGGGCTGGTGGCAGCCAGCATGATATGGGGCGTACCGGGAATGTTGCTCATCGTGCCCATGCTGGCCGGCCTGCGCATTGTTTTCTCACACAGCGAATCCATGCAGCCTTATGCTTATTTGCTGGGGCGGAAAGGCACTTCAAGGCATTCCATCCGTTCGGGCAAGCTCAGCCGGTGGTGGAAAAAACTGAGGCAGAAGGCGGCTCAGTCTTCATGAAGGCCAAGGCGGATATATTCTTCCAGCTCACCGTACCACTTTTGACCGTATTTGCGCACCAGGGCCTCCCTGGCAAAGTGAACCACCCTTACATTCAATTCCTTTCCCTTGATGCGCGCATGCTTGCAAATTGGCCAGCGATGGTAGTTCAGGGCTTCATAATGGGGGTATTCTGTGATCCGGATAGGATAGAGGTGACAGGAGATGGGTTTTCTGAAGCCAGTCAGGCCGGCTTCAAAGGCCTTTTCGATGGCACATCTGGCCACCCCATCCCCGTCAAAGAATGCATAGGCGCATTGTTTGCCACCAACCAGGGGAGTGGTCAGATCACCGTCCCTGTCCACCACCCAATGGCCCTGCTGCCCAATGGCGGCAAGGCCTTCGGGGGCCATGAACGGGCTTATCTTCACCAACACCTTGTTCAGTATGCCGGTTTCCTCTTCCGTTAAGGGTGCACCCGCCTCACCCTCAACACAGCAGCCGCCCTTGCATGCCTTCAGATCGCAAACGAAACGTTCGGAATACAACTCGTCCGACAACAGGGTTTTGTCAAGGATAATCATGCCACAAAGATAATGCTTCCGCTGGGAGAAGTTATCTCAAACAGAGGGAATCATTCTTTTCGGTGCTGCCTGAACATGAAATACACATAAAGGCTGAATGCCGCAGAAGTAAGCAATTGAAGCTGCAGCGGCGTCCCCACAAGGGGTTCTGCCGGCAGCACGGTCGAAATGGCCGCATATTTCAGCAGGTAATACAACAGCTTGCTGATCCAGATGCTGGCGAAAATTGCAGCCAGGGAGTGGATTCGCCTGACCAGGAAGTAGAACAAAAAGACCATGACCGAGAGTTCAACAGCAATCAGCGCCGATTTCACCAACAAAGGATGGGCGGACAGGATATAGGAAAAGAAAGGCAGTGTCAGGGCCAGCACATAGGCATTTCTGGGCCGGGTATGTACCATGGCCAGGATGAGCATCAGCCGCATGGGCTCCAGCAGGTAGAGTTTGATGCTGAGCATGTGGGAGATGGTGGGCACGAGGTAGATAAAGGCGATTGCAAGGAGGTCGAACACGATGGCCCGCACATTGACTCCCGGCATCAGGGTGGTGGCGTTGGACTGGGCGGTTGACATGACAAGAAGGTTGGTTTGGTAATCGGTATTGGGTTCGGGCGATAGGGTCGTGGCGGCCTGGCTTGCGTAAACTCATTATAAATTAAGCGTTCAGACCCGATAACCGGGTTCAAAAATAGTAAAAAGCCAGCTTAAATGATAAATTTGCATGGAAAAATCCTTACAAAAAATAACTGCGTATGGACAGAAGGCAGTTCCTCAGAAAAGGGGCCATCTATTCGGGGCTGGGCAGCCTGTATGCATCCACCCTCGGGCGCCTCCCCCTGTTTGGTGCAAACAGCAGCAAAAACAATCTCATGCCCTTCGATCTGGTTGCGGTACGCGGGGGCAGGCCCGTAGAAATGTACCGCAGGGCGATGGCCGAACTGGGGGGAATGGAAGAGTTTGTGCGCCCCGGACAGAGCGTCTGTGTGAAACCGAATGCCAGCTGGGACGTGCCCCCCGAGCGTGCTGCCAATACCAACCCCGGCCTGGTCGCAGCCATCGTTGAGGACTGCCTGTCGGCAGGTGCCTCCAGGGTATTTGTTTTCGACCATACCTGCGACAACTGGCAACGAAGCTACGAAAACAGCGGCATTGAACAGGCTGTCAGGGGGGCAGGAGGCCAGATGCTGCCGGCCAATATGGAGCGCTATTACCGGGAAGTACCGGTTCGGGGAGGGCGCAGACTGACCAGCGCCAAGGTATACGAACGCCTGATCGAGAGCGATGTGTTCATCAATGTGCCCATTTTGAAGCATCATGCTTCGACCACGGTGACCATCGCCATGAAAAACCTGATGGGGGTGGTATGGGACAGGCGTTTCTGGCACCGCAACGACCTTCACCAGTGTATTGCCGATTTCTGCCTTTACAGAAAACCCGACCTGAATATCGTGGACGCCTACCTGGTGATGACACAAAACGGCCCCAGGGGAACCTCCGAAGCCGACCTGAGCAGGATGCGAAGCCTGCTGGTGTCTTCCGACATCCTGGCCATTGATGCAGCCAGCGCCATGCTGCTGGGTCACCAGCCCCAGGACATTGGCCATTTGCGTATTGCGGCCGAAATGGGCATCGGGAACATCCATCTTGACCAGCTGAACATCCAAAGGCTCAGCATGTGATCGCCGGGCCGTTGTTCAGCCAAAGCCGGCTAACGGTCCTTATACCTGTCCAAAACAATTAAAACCAGCGTCCCCCATGCCACTGTATCATCTGCGAAAGATCAGGATCCTTGTTTCCCTGGTGTTTTTCGTTGCCATCCTGTTTGTTTTTTTGGGGATTGCCCTCCCGCTGATCGCCCCCCTGGGCGACGGATTGCTGCAGCTGCAACTATTCCCCTCGGTGCTGCGCATGCTGGCCTTGTCGTTCGGCACAGCCGCAACGGGATTTGTCCTGGTCATCCTGCTCACCCTGCTTTTCGGGCGGGTGTATTGCTCATCCATCTGCCCTATGGGCACCCTTCAGGACATGATCACGGCCCTCTCGAGGCAATTCAGGAAGAGAAAAACGCAAAGGTTCCGGTATACCTCCAACAGAAAAAACCTGCTCCGTTACAGCATACTGGCTGCCACCGTTTTGCTGTGGGCCGGTGGCAGCCTTTTTTTGCTGAACCTGCTCGATCCCTATGCCAACTTCGGGAAATTCTCAGTTAGCCTGTTCCACCCGGCAACCATCTGGATAAACAACACCCTGGCATTTACCCTCGAACGCTTTGATGTTTTTGCGGTGGCGCCCATGAGCATGCATGCCCTGCCCCTGGATGTAGTGGCGGTCTCGGTGGGGCTGTTCGCGGTAGTTGGCACCATGGCAGCCTGGAGGGGGCGGCTGTTCTGCAATACCATCTGCCCGGCAGGCAGTGCCCTGGGGCTGCTGGCCGGACACTCGGTTTACCGCATCGGATTTCATGAGCAGGCCTGCACCCATTGCGGGAAGTGCGAAAGGGTATGCAAGGCCGAATGCCTCGACTCCAGAGCCAAAAAGGTAGATCAGAGCCGTTGCATCAACTGTTTCAACTGCTTTGCATCCTGCCCCAACCAGGGTCTTTACTACGAACTCCGGAAAAAGTCCGGCCCCGTCAGACAGCCTGCAAACTCAGACAAAGGCAAACGGCAGTTCCTGCTGACCCTGGCAGGAGGGCTGGCCAGTATTCCAATGGGGCTGAAATTTGCTGCTGCCCGGCAGGGCCATGCAGTCCTGGCGGGCCGGCAGCAAAGAAGGCACCTCCACCATAGGGGCGGTGCCGGAAGCATTCCAATCGACAGCCAGCTGCCGGTAACGCCTCCCGGGTCGCTGAGCCATTCGCATTTCACCTCGCATTGCATCGCCTGTTATCTTTGCGTAAGCACATGCCCCACGAAGGTGATCGTTCCCAGTTTTTTCACTTTCGGATTGGAAGGCTTCATGCAACCAAGGCTCGATTTTCACCGGAGTTTCTGCAATTACGACTGTGTCAGGTGTACCGAGGTATGCCCCACCGGGGCAATAACGCATCAAACCCCCGGGCAAAAACGGCTGATCCAGACAGGGGTGGTACGCTTCCAGGTCGAAAGCTGCATTGTGGTGGCCGACCGGACCGATTGCGGTGCCTGTTCGGAACACTGCCCCACCAAGGCGGTGCAAATGGTTCCCTACAGAGACGGGCTCTTCATTCCCAGGCTGACCCCATCGCTCTGTGTCGGTTGCGGGGCCTGTGAATTCGCCTGTCCCACCGAGCCCTACAAGGCCATCTATGTAAACGGAAGAACGGTGCATCAGCCGGCCAGGCCTGTTGAGGACGATGAGGGCCCGCGCGAGGAAGTCCCGGACGAATTCCCCTTCTGAACAGCCTGGACGCGGAAATGGGCAGTGAGGACAGCCCGGTCAGAAACTACCTTTAAGCCCGGTTGCCCTGGCTGCAACGGGTCCAAACCGGAAACTGACTTGCGGAACAAATCCCTCCGGGTGTTGTCTGCAGCATCCCTTTCTTGTTCCGTATAAACATAGACATTGTCTGTCGTTTGTAGTATTTTTTTAAGTTGTTAATTTTGTAACAAAATACTTTTATATTACATTTGCGGCTGTTTGGTCTCTTCGCATACTATATGACAGGGTTTTCTGTCAGCTGCGTCAACAGCGGAGGTAATTTTTTTTTAATTTTGAATGACCAGCCAATAAACTGGAAGACAAAAGTATAAATCCCACAAGCAATGCAAAAGAAACTCCAGGAACTCACCGAGAAAATCTACCAGGAAGGCGTAGAGAAGGCACAGGGCGAAGCAGACAAAATCCTTTCGGAAGCTGCCAAAAAGGCCGAAAACATTGTGGCCAAAGCCGAAAAAGAGGCCAGGGCAACCACCGAAAAAGCCCAGAAAGAAGCCGACGACCTGAAAAAGAACGCATTGAGCGAGCTGCAGCTGTCGGCCAGGCAGGCCATTTCCGACCTCAAACAACAAGTGGTGGAGTTGATACAGAACAAGACCATTGAGCCCGAGGCCAGGGCAGCCTTCAGGGACGAAGACTTTACCCGCGACATCATACGCACCATTGTGGAAAACTGGAACCCCAAAAGCGGTGAAAATATGGAACTCACCGTATTGCTGCCCGCCGGCAGGCAAAAAGAGTTTGAGGCCTATTTTACCAACAAGGCCAAAAAACTGCTTGACAAGGGCCTGGAGCTCGAATTCAGTGAACGCATCCGGGGTGGTTTTAAAATAGGCCCGAAAGACGGTGGCTACATCATTTCCTTCACCGCCGGCGATTTCGACCAGTTCTTCAAATCCTATATGCGCCCAAGGCTGATCGAGATACTGTTTGAACCGGGCAGGGAAGAGAAAGAAGAAAAAGAAGAGAAAGAAGAGAAAAAAGAGGACAAGGTAAAGAAGAACTAAATACCACCGGAACGTGAAGCGCAATTATCATTACCTGGTCGCAGGCCTTCAGGACATCACACTGGACATACATAAACTGTTGTTTGACCAGCTCTCTTTCCGCGAAGAACTCCGCAACGAATTGCATCCGGCCGATTATGAGTTGGTCAGGCTGTTGTTCCTGCCCTTCGACAACGAGAACCTGCTTACACTGCTGGAGAAAAAGGACAGGGAGGTGGACCCCCGGGGCAACTTCAGCCGGGAGCGGCTCGAAGAGAACATCAAGGAGCCATCCGACCTGCCAGATTATATGATGCGTTTTATCACAGCCTTCAAGAGTAAGGAACCCCTGTTTCCCGAAATGAGCCCGGAAAACGAACTGGCCACCCTGTACTATGATGAAATGCTGGAAACCGTGGAAAACGATTTTCTCAGGGAGTGGTTCCATTTCGAGCTCAACGTAAAGAACATCGCCATCGCCCTGAATGCCCGCAGGCACAAGGTGCCCTATGAAAACCAGATTATAGGCACCAACGAGGTATCGGAGAGCATCCGGAAAAGCCAGGCCAGGGATTTCGGGCTGGGCAGCGACCTCGACTACCTGGACGAACTCACGGCCATCTCAAAGAAAGAGGACGTCAGGGAACGGGAGCAGGCCATTGACGAACTGAAATGGGAATACCTGGACGAAGCCACCTTTTTTCATTATTTCACCATCGAAAGAATACTGGCTTTCGTTATCAAGCTGGGGATGATCGAACGCTGGCTGGGCATTGACAAAGACCACAGCAACGAGTTGTTCAAAAAACTGATGAAGGAGCTCCAGGCAAGTTACCAATTACCAAAAACATTTACCGAAAAATAGCGATTTATGAATACAACAGGGAATGTGACCGGCATCATTGCCAACCTTGTCATTGTTGAAACAGAAGGGAAGGTCGGACAAAACGAAATCTGCTTTATCAGGCACGGCGATGCCCGGTTGATGGCCGAGGTCATCAAGGTGATGGGCAAGAAAGCATACATCCAGGTTTTTGAAAGCACCCGTGGCCTGAAAGTGGGCACAGAGGTAGAGTTCATGGACCATATGCTTGAGGTCACCCTTGGCCCCGGCATTCTCTCTAAAAACTTTGACGGGCTGCAAAACGACCTGAACAAAATGGAAGGGGTCTTTTTGAAGCGGGGGGAATACACCAGCGCCCTCGACATGGAAAAAAAATTCGCATTCACCCCCCTGGCCAAGAAAGACGACAAAGTGACAGCAGGCTCCTGGCTGGGCGAAGTGAAAGAAAACTGGATCCCGCACAAGATCATGGTTCCCTTTACCTTTTCGGGAAACTATGCCGTAAAAAGCCTCAAGGAAGCGGGAGAATTCACCCCCGATACCGTCATTGCGGTACTTACCGACCAGGACGGGCAGGACCACAAGGTCAGCATGGTTCAGAAGTGGCCAGTAAAGGTTCCCATCAGGGCCTACAAGAACAAGCCCCGTCCTTTTAAAATTCTGGAAACCGGCATCCGTGTCATGGACACCCTCAATCCGATGGCCGAGGGAGGCACCGGCTTTATCCCCGGACCTTTCGGATCGGGAAAAACGGTGCTGCAGCACAACCTCTCGAAAAACGCCGAAGCCGACCTGGTCGTTATCGCAGCCTGCGGCGAACGCGCCAACGAGGTGGTGGAGATCTTTACCGAATTCCCCGAACTCGACGACCCCCGCACGGGGCGAAAGCTCATGGAGCGTACCACCATCATTGCAAACACATCCAATATGCCGGTTGCGGCCAGGGAGGCGTCGGTATATACGGCCATGACCATTGCCGAATATTACCGCGCCATGGGCCTGAAGGTATTGTTGCTGGCCGACTCCACCTCGCGCTGGGCACAGGCCCTTCGCGAAATGTCGAACCGCATGGAAGAACTGCCAGGTCCCGACGGTTTCCCAATGGACCTCTCGGCCATCATTGCGAACTTTTACGCCAGAGCCGGATTTGTTTACCTGCCCAATGGCGAAACGGGCTCCATTACTTTTATCGGCACCGTATCCCCTGCCGGGGGGAACCTCAAGGAGCCGGTCACCGAATCGACCAAAAAAGTGGCCAGGTGCTTTTATGCCCTCTCGCAGGACAGGGCCGACAGCAAGAGGTACCCGGCCATCGACCCCATCGACAGTTATTCCAAGTACCTGGAATATCCCGAAATTGCCGAATACCTAAACAAGACCATTGCCGCCGACTGGACAGAAAGCGTTTTCCAGGCCAAGGACATCCTGCTCAGGGGCAAGGAAGCCTATGAGCAGATCAATATTCTTGGCGACGATGGGGTTCCCCTCGACTACCATGTCAAATACTGGCGGTCCGAGCTGATCGACTTTGTGATCCTGCAACAGGATGCTTTCGACAAGATCGACGCATCCTCTTCCCTGGAGCGCCAGCACTATATGCTGACAAAAACACTGGAAGTAGCCAATATGGAATTCCGTTTCGACTCCTTCGAAGAGGTGGGGCCCTATTTCAAGCAGGTCATCAACGCCCTGAAACAAATGAACTACTCAGACTTCAAGTCAGAAAAATTCAAGAAACACGAAAAGGAGCTCCAGGGCATACTGAAAGAAAAGCGGGTAGAAAAAAGCGTTCCCGTCGACACAGAAGGAGCCTGAGGCCCGGGACAGCTAAAAACAGGAAAAGATAAAGACAGCGAACCCATGGAAAAAGACACACAAGCATTTCAACGCGTATACACCCGATTGTTTCAATTGACCAAGGCCACCGTATCTCTTTACGCAAAGGGGATCGGCAACGAGGAGCTGGCCATTGTAGACGGACGCCTGGCACAGGTGGTGAAGATCATGGGCGATCTGGTCACCCTGCAGATATTCGGGGGTACCGAGGGCATCGGCACCCATGCCGAAGTGATCTTTGCGGGCAAGGCACCCACACTGAACGTTGGCGACGACCTGGCAGGGCGCTTTTTCAACGCCTACGGCGAACCCATCGAAGGGGGGAAGATCATGGGCAGGCAGCAGGAGATCGGAGGCCCCAGCGTGAATCCTGTCAGGAGGAAACAGCCCTCCGAGTTCATCCCTACCGGCATTGCCGGCATCGACCTGAACAATGCCCTGGTCACCGGGCAGAAGATCCCTTTCTTTGCCGACCCGGATCAGCCCTTTAACCAGGTCATGGCCATGGTGGCCCTGCGTGCCAAAGCCGACAAGATCATCCTGGCGGGAATGGGACTTACCAACGACGATTACCTTTATTTCAAAAACGTTTTTGATGATGCCGGTGCCCTCGACCGCATTGTCGGCTTTATCAACACCACCGAAGACCCTCCGGTCGAGCGGTTGCTGGTGCCCGATATGGCCCTGGCGGCAGCCGAATATTTTGCTGTGGAAAAAAACGAAAAAGTGCTGGTACTCCTCACCGACATGACGTTGTACTCCGACGCCCTGAGCATTGTGTCGAACCGCATGGACCAGATCCCATCCAAAGACAGCATGCCCGGTTCATTGTATTCCGACCTGGCCAGGCTGTATGAAAAAGCCGTGCAGCTGCCCGACGGAGGATCGATCACCATCATCGCCGTCACCACGCTCTCGGGAGGGGATATTACCCACGCCGTGCCCGACAACACCGGTTACATCACTGAGGGGCAGCTGTTTTTGCGCAAGGACAGCGAGGTGGGCAAGGTGATCGTCGACCCCTTCCGCAGTCTTTCGAGGTTGAAACAGCTGGTGATCGGTAAAAAGACCAGGGAAGACCACCCCCAGGTGATGAACGCGGCCGTCAGGCTCTATGCCGATGCCGCCAACGCCAAAACAAAGCAGGAGAACGGCTTTGACCTCACCGATTACGACGAAAGGACACTGGAGTTTGCCAGGGGCTACTCCCGGAAATTGCTGGCCATCGACGTGAACATCGACACAGAGGAGATGCTGGAAACAGCCTATGAATTGTTCGACAAACACTTCAAGCCGGCCGAGGTAGGGATCAGGCAGGAATTTGTTGACAAGTACTGGAAACCGAACAGCTGACAAAAGCGCGTTGCTGACACAACACCATAGCCATGGCCATCAAGTTTCAATACAACCAGACATACCTTCAACGGCTGAAGAAACAGCTTCAGGTAAGGATCAAGGCCCTGCCTACCTTGAAAAACAAGGAAGCAGCCCTTCGAAGCGAAGTAAAGAAAGCCAGGGAGGCCGCCGAAAAACTCGACAGCACACTGGAAAAGCAGCTGCAGGCATACCAGCATGCCATCGCGCTCTGGGATGAGTTCGACAATGAGCTGGTGAGCATCGACGAAGTGGAATTGTCGGTCAAGAAAATTGCAGGGGTTAAAACCCCGGTTCTCGAAGACATACGCTTTGGCATCAAGGCTTACAGCATGTTCAACCAACCCTCGTGGTTCCTCGATGGCATCGGGATCGTCAGGCAACTGGCCACCACGGCCATTGAGCGGGAGGTGTTTTACCAGAAAATGCAATTGCTTGACTATGCACGGAAAAAGACCACACAGAAGGTGAATTTATACGAAAAAGTACAGATACCCGGGTTTGAGGAGGCTATCCTGAAAATCAAACGTTATCTGGAAGACGAGGAGAACCTTTCCAAGGCAGCCCAAAAAATCGTTAAGAACAGGTTACAGGAAATGGAGGAAGGCGTATGATCATTCCGATGCAAAAATTTTCTTTCCTGGTTTTCCACCGCGACTACGAGGATTTTCTCGACAATGTGCGCAAGATAGGCGTCGTTCACCTGATCGAAAAGCAGGACGCCGTTTCGGACGAAGCACAGGAGAAATACGAACTGATCCGTCAGATCCAGTCGTTTGTCAAGTTGCTGGTCAGGCGGGAAGCCGGCAAGACCCGGACACCCGAAAAGCAAGACGGGGAAGTGGCCTACAAAACAGTGACCCGGTTGTTTGCCGAAGTGGAAGAGAAGTTCCAGCAACTGACCATCCTTGAAAAAGAGATCAGCTACGTAAGGCCGTGGGGCGATTTTTCGGCCGCCACCCTCGAAAAGCTCAAAGCCGAAGACCTCTTTGTGCATTTTTACAGCGTCCCCAACAGCCGCTTCAACAACCAATGGTTCGACACTTACCCCATCGAGGTGATCAGTGAGCACGCCGGGCAAACCCATTTCGTGCTGATACAAAAAGGGGATGAAGAGCCGGGCATTGATGCCGAAGAGGTCCGGCCTCCCGAAAGGCCGCTGTCCGAACTCATTCATTACAAAAAGAAGCTGAAGGAAGACCTGGACGAGCTGAACGCTGAAATTGACCATCATGCCGCACACAGCCTGGAAGCCATCAAGCATTATGGTTACGAGGTCAAGGAAAGCCTCGATTACCAAAAGGCCATTGAGAACACCGAAAAGCAGGCCGACGACAAAGTGATGCTGCTCGAGGGCTGGGTGCCCGATGAAAGAAAGGAAATGCTGACCGCCTACCTGGAAACAGCCAACATTTTGTATGTCAGCCAACAACCGGAACAGGAAGAGGAAATACCCATTTTGCTTAAAAACAAAAAATTCGCCCGGAAATTCGAAATGCTGGGCTATCTGTATTCTCTGCCAAAATACAACGAACTCGACCTGACCCCCTTCTTTGCTCCTTTCTACATGCTCTTTTTTGGCTTTTGCCTGGGCGACGCAGGCTATGGCATCCTGATGGCCATCGCCGCCCTGTTCATGAAAAAGAAGACCGTAAAAAAGGAAATCAAACAGATCATGGGGCTGATCTTCTACCTGGGGGTATCCACCTTCTTCTTCGGCATCATCTCCGGGGTGTTTTTCGGCATTCCCCTGTTTGAGACCGGGCTGCCGGTATACCGCGACCTGGCTGCCCGTTTCGACCATCAGGATACCGACATCAATATGCTGCTGTTTTACCTCTCCCTGGCCCTGGGTGCTGTACAGATCATATTCGGGATGTTCATCAAGGCCGCCAACGAAATCCGGCAGTTCGGATGGAAACATGCCGTTGGCACCATGGGCTGGGTACTGTTGATCACCGGCGGCATAGTACTCTATGGCATCAGCAGCCTTGCCGGGATCCCCACCGAAGCCATGAGCCCGGCCTTCCACATCCTGCTTGTTGTCAGCGGCGTCATGATATTGTTGCTGAACAACATGAATCGGAACATTCTCATGAACTTCGGTATCGGACTCTGGAACACCTACAACATGGTTACGGGCATACTGGGCGACCTGCTGTCGTACATCCGCCTGTTTGCCCTGGGCATTTCAAGCGCCATACTGGGCTTTGTCTTCAACAGCCTGGCGGTGGAAATGAGCGGGAATATTCCGGTGCTGAGCATATTGATCATGATCGTGATCCTGGTAGCCGGCCACGGCATCAATCTCTTCATGTCGGGACTGGGAGCCTTTGTGCACCCCATGCGTCTTACCTTTGTCGAATTTTACAAGAACGCCGGTTTCACCGGCGGAGGAAAGCAATACAACCCATTTAGAAAACTCACTTAACGTTTCACTAAAAATCACTTGGAAATTATGGAACCAATTATTTTCGCTTACATAGGGATTGGTCTGATGATCGGGTTGGCCGGTATCGGCAGTGCCTTTGGCGTATCCATGGGCGGCAATGCCTCCATCGGTGCATTGAAAAAAAACGACGAGGCCTTCGGAAACTACATGGTGCTCAGCGCCCTTCCAGGGACCCAGGGTCTTTACGGCTTTATGGGTTACTTTATTTTGTCGGGTTACCTGGTGGCCGACATGAGCTGGGCCACATCCGCAGCCATCTTCGGCGCCGGGCTGGCGCTGGGTTTCGTTGGTCTGCTGTCGGGCATCCGGCAGGGACAGGTATGTGCCAACGGCATTGCCGCCATCGGTTCCGGTCATGATGTGTTCGGCAACACCCTGATCCTTGCTGTATTCCCTGAGCTTTATGCGATTGTGGCATTTGCGGCGACCTTCCTCATTGCGGGGACACTTCCCCTCTAGCAGCCCGCGCACCGTTTTTCCCGGCAAGCCATTCCCCGCCCTGGCCTCAGTGGCCGGCGGCGGTTTTTTGTGAAAAACCCCGTCGCTTTTTCAGTGCTTCATACACCACGAACACCAGGAGCATCATCCCCATAAGGTATACGGCATCCTCCACCGGAATGGTGAACAACCTGATGCCGAGGTTCTGCGTATTGTCGTAAACCACAACCGGCAGGGAGGTAAGCAAGCCGTTGATGACAAAAAAGGGAAGGAGGATGACCACCCAGGTCAGGAAAAAATGCGTGAGCCAGGTTTTGTGCGAAGCGATCAGTGGCTGCAACAGCAAGAGGATGCCGGTCAGCGACATCACGACCAGGGTATACAAACGCTGGGCATTGAGCATCCCCATCAAAACGAAGGCCAGACCCAGTACCACCGCCATCCACAGAGAGTTTGCCGGAAAAACAAAACGAGGAAAAAAATACCTCAGCACCTCGTAGGTAAAAACGATGCAGTAGGAGATCACCACAAAAAACAGCCATTCTTCGAGTGGCAGCACCGAAAGATAGACCCCGCTTACATAAAGGGGATTGAAAGACCAGACCCCCCGGAGGGTAAACCATATATCCCATGGGATAAAAACTCCCATCATAACAAGGATGCCGGCAAACAGCGGGCCCCAATTCCCGACAAAGTGCACCCTGTTCTCAAAGCTCCTTGCCAGGGGGATGGCGATACTGCCAAGCAGCAACAAGGCATAGGTCCATTTTTCCATGATCTCTAAACAGCCGGACAGGCGGTTTTGTTTCAGCCGGCCCCTGTATTGGTATAATTCCTATATTAGCCGGTAAAATATCGTCGCTTTCCAATGGGAGTCCTGATCGCCACCATCATTGTGCTCATCTGGGCAGCGCACCTTGCCTATGCCTTGCTGGCTGTTGACGTATCGCCCGCCAACCCCTGGATGTACCTGCATATCCTGCTGCAGGCCTATCTGTATACCGGGCTCTTCATCACGGGGCACGACGCCATGCATGGCAACATCTCACGGTCTCCGGGGGTAAATACACTGTTCGGATATGTTTCCGGCATCCTGTTTGCCGGGATGTTTTATCCCAGTTTGCGCAAACACCATGGCCGCCACCACAAATATCCGGCCACCGACAAGGATCCCGACTTCTATGCGGGTTCACAGAATTTCCTGGTCTGGTGGGCCGTTTTCATGAAAAGGTACCTGACCCTTATCCAGCTGGTATTTATGGCAGCATTCTTTAATCTGCTCATCCGCATCCCCGGGGTCACAGAAAGCTCCGCACTGATTTTCTGGGCCTTGCCGGCCATACTGGGAACCCTGCAACTTTTCTGGGTCGGGGTTTACTGGCCTCATCGCCTGCCCCACAGCAGGGAGATGGGGCCTCACCGGGCACGTACCCAGCACAGGAACCACTTTTGGGCCATGCTCAGCTGTTACTTTTTCGGATACCACCGCGAGCACCACAACAACCCCCGTATCCCCTGGTGGCAACTATGGAGGAAGAAAACGGAAGCATAAGTCACGGTCAGCACCGGGGCGGGCGCCCGCCAAAGACATCCCTACATTTTTTCCAGGCATGCTTTCAGGCTGTCGCGCCAATAGGGTATCTGCAGGTCGAATTCCTTTTTGATCCGGGTTTTGCTTAGTACGCTGTAATGCGGCCTTTCGGCGGCCTGTTTCAACTCTTTGGTGTGGATGGGATGCACCGCTGCATTCAGGCCCTTGATTTCCAGGATGGCTTTTGCAAAATCGTACCAGCTGGCCAGGCCTTCGTTGCTGTAATTATAGATTTCTCCCCGGATGCGTGACGGCAATTTCGGGATCACATCCAGGATAGCCCTTGCCAGGTCGGCGGCATAGGTGGGAGTGCCTGCCTGATCGCACACCACCCGGAGTTCCTTTTCATGAGCAGCTGCAGACAGTACCGAGTTCACAAAGTTATGGCCAAGGGAAGAATACAGCCAGGAAGTGCGAAAGATCACCGAGCGCCTGGCATTGAAAATCACCTCGACTTCTCCTTCCAGCTTGCTTTTGCCATATACCGAGCGGGGATTGGCCGGATCGCTTTCGGTATAGGGACGGTGGAGTTTTCCGTCGAACACATAATCTGTAGACAGCTGGACCATCAATGCCCCCTGCCTTGCCGACTCGCTGGCGAGGATGCCGGCCCCCCTGGCATTGACCAGATTGGCCCCGGCCACATCGGTCTCGGCTTTGTCCACAGCGGTATAGGCAGCACAATTGATGATGCAGTCGATCTGCCGGCTTTTCAGATAGCTCCGGACAGCATCGGCCAGGGTGATGTCCAGGCTGGCTTTGCCGGCAAAATAAAAGCGGTGGGTTGCATAATGCGGGGCCAGTTCCCTGATCTCCCGACCCAGCTGCCCCTCACTTCCGGTAACTAAAATGTTCATGTAAGTGGTTTTGAATGTGGTGAGTACGGCCACACAGATCCGGTCGCCACCCGGCTAAAATAAAACATTTTTATGGATATTGGGTTTATTCTGTTAAATTTGGATTACACGACAGTATCCCCGAACCCACCCCGAACCCAATGATCGAAAAAGAAACCTGGGATAGCCGGCGCAAGGCCTTGTTCATTAATCTCGACAGCAGCATCTACGGCACCTTTGCCGAGATCGGCGGCGGGCAGGAGGTGGCCCGTTACTTTTTCAAGTCAGGCGGGGCATCCGGAACCGTAGCCCGTACCATCTCGGCCTACGACATGGCCTTCAGCGACCACATATACGGGAAAAGCCCCTCGCGGCGCTATGTTTCCGAAGAACGGCTGCTGCAGATGCTCGACATGGAATACAGCAGCCTGGTCAGCCTCCTCCGAAAGGAAAAGGGCAAAAACACCAGGTTTTTTGCCTATGCCAATACCGTGGCCACCCTCAATTACAAAAAAGACAACGAACCCCATGGCTGGATGGGGGTCAGGTTCCAGCTTCAGCCAGGCGAAGAAGCCAACGAGGTGATCCTCCATGTACGCCTGCTGGAGAACGATCCACTCCACCAGCAACAGACCCTGGGTGCCCTGGGCGTGAACCTGATCTATGCCTGCTATTACAACCACCAGTATCCCAACAGTTTTTTAAAATCATTGCTCGACGATATTTCGCCCGACCGCATAGAGATCGACATGATCCATATGCGCGGCCCACAACTGGATTATGTCGACAACCGCCTTCTGGCCGTTCAGCTGGTGAAAAACGGCATGACCAATGCAGCCATGTTCAACCGCCACGGCAACGTCAGGCAACCGGCCACCATGTTTTACAAGAAAAACATCATGGTGCTCCGGGGGAGTTTCAGGCCCATCACCTATGTGGGCTTTGACATGCTGAAGACAGGATTTGCCCTGTTCAAGGACGAGGTGGGTTACAATAAACACAAACAAAACACCGAGGTGCTGTGCGAGATCACCCTGAACAACCTCATTGCATCGGGCGATTTCGACGAAAGGGACTTTCTTGACCGGGTCGACATTCTCTGCGGGATGGGGCAGAATGTGATGGTGTCGGGTTTCAGGGAATTTTACAAACTGGCCGAATGGTTCGACAGGTTTAACATTGGGAGTATCCGCATGGTGATAGGCTCGCTCACCTTTCAGAACATCATTGACAAAAACTACTACAAACACCTGCCAGGGGGAATCATGGAGGCCCTGGGAAAACTCTTCATGAAAAACCTGAAGGTATACATATATCCGGGCAAGGACAAGAACGGACAGGTGATCCTGACCCGCAACATGCCAGTAGACGAAGACATTCGCCACCTGTTCGAACACCTTAAAGAGAACCGGCACATCCTCGACATCCCGGGCTACCGCCCCCAGGTATTGCCCTATTTCTCCCACATTGTATTACAGAAAATACAGAACAACGACCCGGGCTGGGAGGAGATGGTGCCTAAATACGTTTCGGCCTTTATCAAGACCAAAAAACTGTTCGGGTACCGGCCTGCATAAATTCGTCAAAATTCCCACCCATGTCGTCCTTGCCGGCATTGCACCGACTGTGCCGGTTTCGCAGGCCGTGGTCTGCCGAACAAAAAATTGATGTAAATTTGCAGCAAACCATCCACCCAATCATGAGCGAAAAATATTCTGAAGACACCATACGCACCCTCGACTGGAAGGAGCACATCCGCCTGCGCCCGGGGATGTACATCGGGAAGCTCGGCGACGGGGCGTCGCAGGACGACGGCATCTATGTATTGATCAAGGAGGTGATCGACAATGCCATCGATGAGTTTGTCATGGGCTTTGGAAAAACCATTGAGGTAAGCATTGACGAGCGCAAGGTCAGGGTAAGGGACTACGGAAGGGGCATCCCCCTGGGCAAGGTGGTGGACTGCGTGTCGCGCATCAACACCGGCGCAAAATACGATTCCAAGGTGTTCAAAAAGACCGTCGGCCTCAACGGCGTAGGTACCAAGGCGGTCAACGCCCTGTCGCAGAGCTTCCGCATTGAATCGGTACGTGAGGGCAAGGCAAAAGTCGCAGAGTTCAGTTCGGGACAACTCATTTACGAACACGGGCTGAAGGAAAGCCCCAACAGGCCGGGTACCGAGGTGGTTTTTGAGCCCGATCCGGGCATTTTTGGCGAATTCCGTTTCATCGAAGAATACATCGAACAACTGCTATGGAATTATGTGTTTTTGAACCGGGGGCTCACCATCGTGTTCAATGGCCGCAAGATGCAATCACAAAACGGGCTGCTCGATCTGCTGTCGAGAAAAATAGACGGTCCCATCAGCTATCCCATTGTCCACATACAGGAAGACGAGCTGGAGTTTGCCTTTACCCATAGCAACAGCCAGTATAGCGAAGAGTACTACTCCTTTGTGAACGGCCAGCACACCACCCAGGGAGGCACGCATCAGTCGGCTTTCAGGGAAAGCATCAACAAGACCCTTCGCGAATTTTACAAGAAGGACTTCGATGCCAACGACATCAAAACCTCCCTGATGGTGGCCATGAGCATCAAGGTGCAGGAACCGGTGTTCGAATCCCAGACCAAGACCAAGCTGGGGTCTCAGCATATGGAGCCAGGCGGGGTAAGCATCCGCAATTACATCGGCGACATCCTCAAACGCCGGCTGGACAATTACCTGCATATCCACCCGGAGGTGGCCGATGCCCTGCTGAAAAAGATCATGCAGTCGGAAAAAGACCGCAAAGACATGGCCAACATTAAAAAACTGGCCAGGGAACGGGTAAAAAAAGCAAGCCTCCACAACAAGAAATTGCGCGACTGCCGGACACATTACAACGACAACCATCCTCAGCGACTGGAAACGACCCTTTTTATCACAGAGGGCGACTCTGCCAGCGGATCCATCACCAAGGCAAGAGACGTGAACACCCAGGCCGTTTTCAGCCTCAAGGGCAAGCCATTGAACAGCTTTGGCCTTTCAAAAAAAATCGTTTACGAAAACGAGGAATTCAACCTCCTTCAGGCTGCACTCAATATCGAAGACAACCTCGACAACCTCCGGTACAACAATGTGGTGATCGCTACCGATGCCGACGTCGACGGCATGCACATCCGCCTGCTGCTGCTGACGTTTTTCCTTCAGTTTTTCCCTGAGCTGGTGCGCAACGGCCACCTTTATATTTTGCAGACTCCCCTTTTCAGGGTCCGCAACAAGCAAGAAACCATGTATTGCTATTCGGAACAGGAAAAGGTCAAAGCGGTTAAAAGCCTGGGCAACAAGCCGGAGATCACACGCTTCAAGGGTCTGGGTGAAATCTCTCCCGGCGAATTCAGCCGCTTTATCGGCAAGGGCATCAGGCTGGATCCGGTTATCTTGAGAAAAGATCTTAGTATCAACGAAATACTACGGTTTTACATGGGGAAGAACACTCCCGAAAGGCAACATTTCATCATCGGGAACCTGAGGTTGGAGCTGGATGCTGTATAGGGCCAGTGTTTCCGGGCCCTATGGGTTCATGCTGAAGGCATCCCAGTCTGCCCAAGGCCTGAATTCGCTGCGAAAACTCTCCAGCTGGCAACGCGGCATCACCAGGGTTTCGGTTTGCCCGGCACCAGGCATGATGTTGGAAAGGTTCTCTCCCCTGGGGCTGATCACGGCAGAGTCACCGCAGTAACTGATGCCCCTGCCGTCGCTGCCCACCCGGTTCAGCCCGATCACGTACGCCTGATTTTCAATCGCCCTGGCCATCAACAATATTCTCCAGGCATGACTCCGGCTTGCGGGCCAGTTGGCCACGTTCAGAATGCAATCGTAATCAAAGTTGCCGTCTTTGTCCACCTTGTTTTTAATAAAGACCGGGAAACGCAGGTCGTAACAGATAAGTAACAGGATCTTCCATCCCCTGAGCCGGACCACCTGCTTCTTTGTACCTGTCTGGTAATGCAAATTTTCGCCGGCGTGGCTGAACAAATGGTATTTATCGTAAGCAGAGAATTGTCCGTTGGGGGGCATCCAGATCATGCGGTTGTAAAATTTTCCTCCTTCTTCTACGATGAGGCTTCCGCATACGACGCTGTTTTTCTCCCCGGCCATGTCCTTCATCCACTCCATGGAAGCTCCGCCCATGGGTTCGGCCAGTTTCCGGGCCTCCATGCTGAAGCCTGTGGTAAACATCTCGGGCAATACGATCAGATCGGTGGGCTGGTCAATAGCCCGTATTTTCCGGGAAAACAATTCCAGGTTCTTCCGGGGGTCCTCCCATGCCAGGGGCGACTGTATCAGGCTGACGCTTATATTCTGCATAGTATTTCCGCTGCCATGCTGAGGGTTTTTTCCGATTTGGCAAAACAAAACCTCAATAAGTGGTTGTTGAAAGCCCTGTTGTAAAAGGAGGATACGGGAACCGCCGCCAGTTTGTGCTCCCTGACCAGGTATTCGGCAAAGGCCATTTCCTCCGAATCGCTGACGGCACTGTAATCGAGCAACTGGAAATAGGTGCCGGCCGCCGGGACGGCTTTCAGCTTTGATCCGGAAACGGCCTCCAGGAAATAATCCCTTTTTTGCTGGTAAAATTCGCCCAGGCCCAAATAATGATCCGGGGTTTTTAAGTATTCGGCCAATGCATACTGCACCGGAGTGTTGGAACAAAACACCATAAACTGGTGGGTTTTTCTGAACTCCTTCATCAGATTGGCAGGAGCCAGGCAGTATCCTGTTTTCCAGCCGGTAGCATGAAAGGTTTTCCCGAAAGAGCAGGTGACCAGGCTGCGCATGGCCAGGTCGGGATACCGGCACACGCTTTCATGAGCCTGCCGGTCAAAAACAATGTGCTCATACACCTCATCGCTCAGGATCACAATGCCCGTATTGCGGGTGATCTTTCGCAGCTGCTCCATATCATGGCGCCCAAGGATGGTTCCGGTGGGATTGTGCGGGGTATTGATGATGATCATTTTGGTGCGGCTCGACACCAAATGCCTCACCTCTTCCCAGTCGATGGAAAACCCCTCGCCTTTCAGCCGGCAAACCATGGGTGTTCCGCCATTCAGCCTGATGGCAGGGATGTAGCTGTCGTAAGCGGGTTCAAAAACAATGACCTCGTCTTCGTCTCTCACCAGGGCCGTTATGGCGGCAAACAGGGCCTGGGTAGCTCCCGGGGTGACCGTGATCTCGGTATCCGGATCATAGCTGGCCTCATACAAACGCCGGGTTTTGGCGGCAATGACCTCCCTGAGCTCCATCACCCCGGCCATGGGGGCATATTGATTGTTGCCGGCCTTCATTGATTTGCTCACCAGGTCGATCAAAACGGGAGATACGTCAAAATCGGGAAATCCCTGCGACATATTGATGGCATCATGCTGATGAGACAGCTGAGTCATAACTGCAAAGACCGAGGTGGGGGTATTGGGCAGTTTAGTGGATAACACATCAGAAAAAGATTCCATTCTGGCTTATAGGTTTGTTTGAGAGCTTCGGCTGATTAACCATTCGTTGCATACCACGGGAGCGAGACCGCATTTACGAATGTGCCGGATTTTGCGTAACTTTACAGCTACCGCCTGGCGGCAGCCACGCCGTCCAAAAATACTGTTTTTTTTAAAGCGGATCGGCGGTCGCTGAAAATTATTAACGAATGAGTCTGTTTTATCGACACATCGGCCAATAAAACCTTTGTATTATGAAGACGATCAAAGACTTTGATTTTTCCGGCAAACGGGCATTGATACGCGTTGATTTCAATGTGCCCCTGAACTCGAACCAACAGATCACCGATGATTCGCGTATGCGCGCCGCCGTGCCGACCATCGAAAAAATTTTAAATGACGGGGGTGCTGCCATTTTGATGTCGCATCTGGGCAGGCCCAAGGAAGGCCCTGAAGACAAATTCTCCCTCACCCACCTCAAAGAACATTTGGGAAAACTGTTGAACAGGGAGGTCCAATTTGCCGACGATTGCGTGGGCGATTCGGCCCGCAAGCTGGCCGGTGAACTGAAGCAGGGGGAGGTATTGTTGCTGGAAAACCTCCGCTTTCATAAGGAAGAGACCAAAGGGGATGAAGAATTTGCGAAAAAGCTTTCCGAACTGGCCGATGTGTATGTGAACGACGCCTTTGGAACGGCTCACCGCGCCCATGCCTCCACTACCATCGTAGCTAAATTTTTCCCCGAAGCCAAAATGTTCGGTTACATTATGGCAAGCGAACTGGAAAGCATCGACAAGGTACTCGACGACATCAGGCATCCTTATGTGGCCGTCATCGGGGGCGCCAAGGTGAGCACCAAAATAGAGGTCATCGAAAACCTCCTCGATAAGGCAGACGAACTGATCATCGGCGGAGGGATGATGTTTACCTTCATCAAGGCCAGGGGCGGCAAGATCGGCAACAGCATGTGCGAAGACGATTACCTGGATACGGCAAGGCAAATCATTTCCAGGGCAAAAAACAAGGGCATAAAACTGCATATTCCCGCCGAGGCCGTCATTGCCGACCAGTTCTCGAACGATGCCCATACCCGGGAAACAGATGCAGCCAACATCCCCCAGGAGTGGCTTGGGCTGGATATCGGGAGTGAAAGTGCGAAAACCTTTGCCGGCATCATCGAAGGGGCAAAAACCATCTTGTGGAATGGCCCCATGGGGGTGTTCGAGATGGAGAACTTTGCCCGGGGTACCCGGATTATTGCCGAAGCCATTGCAAAAGCCACCGGTGAGGGAGCCTTTTCGTTGGTGGGCGGAGGCGATTCGGTAGCTGCCCTTGCCCAAATGGGCCTCGAAGACCAGGTAAGCCACGTCAGTACCGGCGGAGGAGCCCTGCTCGAATACATGGAGGGGAAAGAGCTTCCCGGAATCAGGGCAATCAGGGAGTAAAACCTGGGGTCAGGAAAGGATCAGCCGCCTGATCACTTCCATCAGCCGGCGTTCTTCAATGGGCTTTGCCAGGTAGTCGTCCATGCCGGCCTCAATAAAACGCTCCCTGTCGCCAGGGATGGCATATCCTGAAATGGCCACCATGGGGGTGCGTTTCCGATGAGTTTCGATTTCCCTGATTTTCCGGGCCGTTTCAAATCCATCCATGCGGGGCATCTGCCCGTCCATCAATATGAGATCGTAGCTGTTGCCTCGAAAAAGCTCGAGTGCGGCCAGCCCGTTGTAGGCGGAATCCACATCCCATCCCTGCCGGCGCAGGAAATTGGTCAGGTACATCTGGTTGATGGCATCGTCTTCAACCACCAACACCCTGAGCAGCTTCATCCGGTCGTTGCATCCTCCCTGCCGCCGATCCACGGCCATGATCACTTCCCCGCGGGGCAAAGGGACTGTAAAAACTGCCTGGCTGCCCTTTCCGGGTTCGCTCAAAAAATCCACCCCGCCCCCCAACAGGGCAACCAGCCCCCTGACAATGCTCAACCCAAGGCCGGTGCCCCGGGATTCCTTTTTGGTGGAGGCGTCCAGCTGCCGGAAAGATTCGAACATTTTGGGGATGTCTTCGGTGGGGACCCCCTTCCCGGTATCCTCCACCTTCAGGCTCAGGAAGGACTCGCCTGACGCATCCATTTCAGTAGTGACAACAATGTCTACCTTGCCGTTGGCGGTGAATTTCACCGCGTTGCTGACCAGGTTATTCAAGGCCTGTTGGATCTTTTGCTTGTCGGAATATACGGTATTTGGCAAATCCCCATCGTAATGAGTCTGAAACAGTATGTTTCTCTCCATGGCCTGCGGCCCGAACAGCTCTGCAACTTCCGCTACGGCCTCCCTGATATCAAAATTATGGTAGACCACTTCGGCCTGTCCGGTCTCAAGCCGCAAAAAATCCAATACGTCGGTCAGGATGGAAAGCAAATTGTTTGAGGCGATCCGAATAGACCTCAGGTATTGCCGCTGCTCTTTGTCGAGGCGGGGTTTTTCAAGGGTCTGGGCCATGCCGATCACGGCCCCCAGCGGATTGAGGATCTCATGGCTCATATTGGCCAGAAACTCCGATTGTTCGGATGTGCAAGGCCGTTGGGTCCCGGAGTCCCCCGGTTGTTGCTTCTCTTGCATAGATCACAGATTCATGAAGGTTTCGTTTGTATCTGCCAAAACCGGGCCTGGCAGGGGTCAGCGGAGGCCGATGAGATGCACCCTCTCATTGATCCAGCCATCGGAAGTACGTACCCTCAGTATGTAAAGGCCTTCGGTATAGCCCGATACCCTGATCTGGTGAAAGCTCTCGTTGTAGTCATCCACATAATAGAGCAGTTGTCCCCAGAGGTTGTACAACCTGATTTCGTCGATGTTCTTGTCGGCCACAATGGTAAGGCGGTCGCTGGCGGGATTGGGGAAGACCTTCAGTTCGACCTTTCCCTCCGGATCCTGCCGGAACACCGCGGTGAGTTGCACATCCCGTTCAGGCATCACATAGGCTGCCTGCGGGTCGGCCGACACCTCCCTTCCTTGTTCATCCTCCCAGTGCGAAAACATATAGCCCGCCATGGGAATGGCATTCAGCCTGGCGGCCTTCCCGGGTTCATACCTTCCTTCGGTACCGGCAACCCCGGTTTCGGCGGGGTGGACACCCAGGGTCAGGATATAGAAGGGAGGACCCGAAAAGATCCTTTTGGTGGTGATCTCGGACAGTCCGGCGGGATAAACGGCCTGAACGCCGGCATAATAGCGGTCGTGGGGCAACCCGCTGAAGCGAAATTCCGTTTGGGTAACGTTCTCCGCCCAGGGATTATCGAAATCGTCGAGGTAGATGTGGTAAGCCACCGGCTCGTCCAGCAAATCTCCGGCAAGGGGGCCTCCCAACGCGGTGAGGGGCTGCAGCGGGCATTCTTCGGGAACGGCCTCATTGTATACCAACGCATGTTTCCCGGCTGTATGCCCCGGCGTAAGCCAGGGACCGAAATCATACCCATGGGCCCTGATAAAGTAGTTTCGCTGAAAATCGCCCTCGGCCATATCGATCAGGTCGAACCGCCCGATATCCGATGTGCGGAAGTTGGTGCCGGGGCTGAATTTGTATTCGTCGGTACGAAGGAAAAAAGCTCCGCTGCCGCCCACACCGATAAAGAAACCATAGGGTGCATGGAGGGTTTCGCTGAGTGCGTATTCATTCCATTGGCCGGGTCTGCTGTCTATGTCCAGTGCCTGGTACAGAATACTGTGGCGGTCGGGCGCCCCATCGGCGTTCAGCGCCAGTATGCGCAGGTTGGCCCTTTCTACGCTCGAGGAACTCGGAAGCCAGGTAACCCGCCTGATCCAGGCATTGCGGCGGTAGGCCCCTCCGAGTAAGCTGTTCTCCCCCGTACTGAAACCAAGTCCTCCGGTATCGTTCCCCCCGTCGTGACGGAACTCCCCGATAAAGGATGGGGTGTCCCACTCAATGTCGATGTGATCGTCCGTTTCTTCGGCCCGTATCTCCTCCACGGCCAGAAACGCCCTTTCAAGGTAAATGTTTTCAATGACCATGGGCTCGGTACCCAAAGGTATTTCGTCGAAATGAATGCGGTATCCCGGATGGCTGACCATCAACCGGTAGCTGAACCCTCCCGGGATGTCTTCCAAAACAAAAAAGCCGTCCACAGTCGGTGTCGCATACACCTCACCGGCCCGCGAAAAGCGCAGTATGGCACCGTCCAGGCCTATGGTCGGCTCATTGGCCGAAGCGACAAATCCGCTGACGGCGGAATCCACCACTTCCAGCATTTCGAACAGCAATTGCAGGCTCTCTCCTTCTTCAATCAGTATGTTTCGCCCGATAGTATAATAGCCCGGTTTGGACACCGAAACCCTATGTTCGCCCGGGGGAAGGAAGGGAAAGGAGAAACTCCCGTCTTCGAAGGTATAGACCATGGCCCCCTGCCCTGCTACACTGACCCGGGCATTATGCATGGGCTCTCCCGCTTCATCGAGCACCAAACCTTCCACGGCAAGGGTTTCCAGGTGGCGGTAGCCGGCCACCACATGTTTGGTCTCCCTGATGGTCCTGGCGTTGTCGCCATCTTCAGGATGCCCGGTCGGGACCTCCTGGTAGGTAACCAGGGGACTGGAAAAATAAGGGGCCCTGTCGTGGCGGATCCCGTCGTCAAAATACTGGGCTCCTTCGTAGGTCATCACCGAGGCGTAATGCCCCTGGTCGGCGCCCGTCCACCGCCAGCCCGCCGAATAGCTGAAAATACCCGGGCCGGGACCGGCCGACTGTTCCTTATGGTGATGCGCCCCCATGTTGTGGCCCATTTCGTGCACATGGGTATAGGTCCAGGAAGCCTGTTGCACCCGGGTCAGCGAAAATCCGTAATCGGGACGCCCACCCGGGTCCATCAGCTGCCATCCCAGACCTCCTACCCCTTCCAGCAATGGGAACATCGCAACCAGATCGGCTCCGTACTGGTTGCGCCAGGTATGCACCTCGTACATATAGCCGGGGATGATCTCCCCGTCGTGGGTCTGCCCCCAGGGGTTGAAATCGGGCCTGGCGGTAAGCCGGCGCAGATCGGCATTGGGCGAAG
>PWJC01000002.1 GCA_003560165.1 Bacteroidales bacterium | reverse complement strand
TCAACTTTTCAACTCTTCAACTCTTCAACTCTTCAACTCTTCAACTCTTCAACTCTTCAACTCTTCAACTCTTCAACTCTTCAACTCTTCAACTCTTCAACTCTTCAACTCTTCAACTTTTTCGTTCTGTCGTTCATTCGTTCTATCGTTCTTCCTACCTACTACCTACTACCTACTACCTACTACTTTCCCCCCCTACAACCGGATCGGATTCCCGATGTAGAAATCGAGCACACTCACCCTGAACACGTATTCGTATTTCGATTGCAGCATTTCCGACTGGGCCCGGGTAAGCCGGTTCTTTGCGTCGTTGTACTCCAGGATGTTGACCATGCCCACATTGAACCTTTGTTCGGTATACCTGAACGACTCCTCGAGCGCCTCCATGTTCTTTTCGGTGGCAAGGTAACGCTGCAGGGCGGCATGGGCGTCCTGGTGGGCCTGCTGGATGATCTTGAACAACTGGTCGCGGACAATCTGGTGCTGCAGACGGCTGTTCTCAAGGTTTATCCTGGAACGGCCGATGGAGGCACGGGTCTGGAAGCCGTTGAAGATCGGAATGCGCAAAAACAGTCCGAGGCTCATGTTGAGGTTTGCATCGAGCTGATCCCAGAAAGGGATGGCCCGGAAACTTCCGCCGATGCCCTCACCGAATACCTGATCGACCGAAGACATCCGGGCGATCAACCGGGGATCGGCCAGGGATGCGGCCTCCACAAATTCCACCCTGGCCTCGGAATACCCAGTGCCCATGCTTCCGCTCAGCGACAAAACCGGACTGCGTCCGCCACGGGCTATTGCATACCCTTTTTCGGCGCTCCTGACCCTGGCCCCGGCCGAGAGCACATCGGGCTGTATCTGCACGGCCGTATCGTAGATCTGTACAGGAGAATGCCCGGTGATACCCGTAGGGATCAGCTCTATGTCGGGAACTTCGATCTGAAAAAACTCGTCATCGCGCAAATCGAGCAACTGGATCAGTTCGAGATAGGCGATCTCAAGCTGGTTTTCTGCATTGACCAGCTGCAGTTCTTCGGTTGCTTCCTGAGCCTGGATAGAGAGCAGGCTTCCCCTGGCCAGGGTGCCGGCATCCACCAGCTGCCGGGTGCGTACTACCTGCTGCCGGGTGATCTCGAGCTGATTGACCGCCATGTCGACGATCTCCATGCTGAACAGTATCTGCAGGTAGGCCGAAGCCACCGCCAATGAGATGTCGTTTTCGAACAGGGCCACATCGTGGCGGCTGGCTTCGAGTTCGTAGCGGTCGCGGTCGACATTGTTGCGCAGCTGGAACCCCCCGAAAAGAGTGACTCCGCTGCCAATGCTGAAGTTGTTCGTCTGCACGGTTTCGGTGGCAAACTCATTGGTGATCGGATCAAGGATGCGGCCATAGTTGTAATTATGGGAGGCATTGGCGTTCAGGCTCGGGAACCTGCCGGCCCGGCTCTGCCTGAGGTTCTCTTCCGAGATCTCCACACCAAGTCGCTGCTGCTGCAGGCGCAGGTTGTTCTCAATGGCGTAGATAATGCAATCTTCCAGGCTCCAGGGCCGGCCCTCACGGGCCCCCGAAACAAGGGGTGTCAGCAAACTCAGAAAAAAGAGGGCAAGCAATCGGGCAACTCGCTTCATTGGCAATGCTATTTTATGGCAGTTGGTAACAGGTAATTCCTTCTTATGACCCCTTAACAGGCAAAAGTAATAAACCTGGGCTTAACACATTCTATCAAGCAAGGCAAGCTTGTGCATTATTTTTGTATTTTTAACAAAAAATGAAGATAGCCATCAGCGGATCAACCGGTTTTATGGGCAGCAAGCTCAAAACCCTGTTCACCCTTCAGGGCCATGAGGTACAGGCCCTGGGTCGAAAGCACTTTGCACTGAGCCAGGACGAGCTTTCCGGAACCCTGAAAGGGGCCACGGCGGTCATCCACCTGGCCGGCGAATCCATTGCCAAACGCTGGACCAGAACCCACCGCCAAAAAATTTACGACAGCCGCATCTCAACCACCCGTAAACTGGTGGACGCCATGCTTGACATGGAGTATCCCCCGGCTGTTTTTATCAGTGCCTCGGCCAAAGACATCTACCCGGCCGAAGGAGTATACGACGAATCGGCCGAAACCTTTGCCGACACCTTTCTTGGGCGGGTTTGCCGCGACTGGGAGGCGGAAGCCCTGAGGGCCTCGACACGGTGCCGCACCCTGTTGTTTCGCTTTGCCCTGGTCATGGGGAAGGACGGGGGCGCCCTGAAGGCGATGTTGCCTGTATTCAGGTGGGGCTTTGGTGGGAAGATAGGTTCCGGAAAACAAAAGATGCCCTGGATCCACATAGATGATGTAATGGCTGCATTTCAGCTGGCCCTGAAGCAAGAGCAAATCAGCGGGCCGGTGAACATTGTCGCACCGGGACTGGTCACCAACAAGGAATTTACCAAAACCCTGGCCGGGGTTCTGAACAGGCCCGCCGTATTCACCCTTCCCACCCCCTTGCTGACCCTGGTGCTGGGAAAACAGGCCAATCTGCTGACCAGGGGTCAATCGGTGATTCCGGGCAAGCTCCGCCGCCACGATTTCGAATTCCGGTTTCCGAAACTGGAGGGTGCATTGCAAGAACTGCTCAGGTAAACAGCCCGGTAGCGTCCCCGGCCATTAGCCACGGCTTTATCCAAAAAGCAAATTAAATGCCTGGTCTACACGGGTTACCGGGCGTATGTTGATCCCGTACTCTTTTTTATCGAGGCCCTTGAGGTTGTAGCCCGAAACATAGATGTCGGTGAATCCCAGCCTGGCAGCTTCCGACAGCCGCTGCCCGATGCGGGACACCGGGCGGATCTCGCCAGTGAGGCCCACCTCTGCTGCAAAGCATGTCTTTTCTTCCACGGCGATGTTCTCGCCCGAGGACAGAATCGCACAGATCACCCCCAGGTCGGTGGCCGGATCGTTTATCCTGATGCCGCCCGTGACGTTCAGGAACACATCGCTGGCGGCGATCCGGAACCCGCAGCGTTTTTCCAGCACGGCAAGCAACATGTTCAGGCGGCGCAGGTCGAAGCCTGTGGTAGAACGCTGAGGGGTGCCGTAGGCCGCCGAGCTCACCAGGGCCTGGGTTTCGATGAGCATGGGACGCAGTCCTTCGAGAGTGGCCGATACGCTTACCCCGCTCAACGACTGGTCGCGCTGCGGCAACAGCAGCTCCGACGGGTTGCTGACCTCCCTCAGCCCGTTGTCGCGCATTTCGAATATGCCCAGTTCGCTGGTACTGCCAAAGCGGTTCTTGCTGGCCCGCAGAATGCGGTAAGCGTGGTTGCGATCGCCTTCGAACTGCAGCACCGCGTCCACCATGTGTTCGAGCAGCTTCGGGCCTGCAAGCCCGCCCTCCTTGGTGATGTGCCCGATCAGGAATACAGGGGTGGCACTCCCCCTCGAATAACGCTGAAACTCGGCTGCGCATTCCCTGATCTGCGAAATGCTGCCGGCCGAAGCGTCGATGGAGGGGGTAGTGAGGGTCTGAATGGAGTCGATGACCACCAGTTGGGGTTTCAGCTCAGCGATATGGTTGAAAATGGCCGAGGTATCGGTTTCGGTAAGCACAAGGCAGCCGGGGTGAATGCATCCCAGCCGGGAAGCCCTCATACTCAGCTGCACCTCGCTCTCCTCGCCCGAAATATACAATACCTTCAATGACCTCATCTGCATGACAAGCTGCAGCATGAGGGTGGATTTCCCGATGCCGGGCTCCCCCCCGATCAGCATCAGGGCCCCCGGGACCATCCCCCCGCCCAGCACCCGGTCTACCTCCTTGCTGAGTGTGGGGATGCGGCGAAACGAATCAGCCTCCACCTGGTTGATGGGCCGGGGTCTGGAAAAGGAGCCCCCCGCTGCGCTGTCATGGCCCCTGAGTAGGCCAGTCTGCTTTTTGATCACCTCTTCCACATAGGTGTTCCATTCTCCGCAGCTGGTACACCGCCCCATCCACTTTGGCGAAGTGGCCCCGCAGCTGCTGCATGCAAATACTGTTTTTGTTTTCGACATGATTCAAAAGCTTGAATAAAAGTAGGATTATTTTTTGTTTTGAAGGCAGGGGCGGGGCGGGTAGCAAAAAGAAAGGGAAAACCCCGGCATCGAATGCCGGCGGGTCTTCCCTTTGCAACCATGAAAACAAGATTGTAAAGGTAAGGAAAAATTTTGAAATGGGCAATCGCACAGGAGGGTTCAGTGGAAAGAATTCCCCAAGGTGTTGCCAAATGCCCCAGCTAAAAAAGCTCAGGAGAGATGCCCGAAGACGTCAAAAGCCAATGTGCTGCTATTCAGTGAGGTGTGTAATGTCGGGGCAGAAGGCATTTATGGCACGAATTTTTATGATGGTAATACAGAAACCGGCGGATATGTAAATCACGCATCTGCCTCAAACCAAAATAAACCGAGCCTATGAAAACCACCAGGATTTTTTCCTTAGCTTTGCTGTTGATGCTGCTTATTGGCTGTCAGCCCGAAATACACCACGAAGCGGATGTGATCGATCCCGTCAGTATCGCCGTGCTGGTCGATGAAGGGTTTCACGACGGGGAAGCCTATATGCCCATTGGCTACCTGACAAACCGCGGTGCACACATAACGGTGATCGGACCCGAAGTTGGCCTGGTAACCGCCTACAACAGCGATTTCACCATTAACATCGAAAGGGCGGTACAGAGGGTAAGCGTGAATGACTTCGATGCCCTGATCCTGCCCGGGGGGCATGCCCCTTCGCGGCTGCGCGAGAACGATGAGGCCGTTTCCTTTGTCCGGGAGTTTTTCGAGTCCGGTAAAGTAGTGGCAGCTATTTGTCACGGACCCCAGGTGCTGATCACTGCCGGGGTCATGCAGGGGATGAACGCAACGGGGGTGGAAGGCATACGCGACGAACTGGAAGAAGCTGGGGCCATATACCTGGATGAAGCGGTGGTTGTTCACGACAACCTGATCACCTCCAGGACCCCCCCCGACCTCTATGATTTTTCGCTGGCCATCGAACAAAGCGTCATGATCACGCCAACCATCGAAGACATCCCCCCACAACCGGCGTTATGATCCGGCCAGCAGAATATTTGCAAATCACAGCCCCGGTAGTGAATCAGAGGCCGGGGCCTTTTTTGTTTCTAAATTAATTTCTCTGCCTTGTTATGCCACTAATGACCAGGAATATCTTCAAAGAGCTGGCGGAAGTCCGCCAGTGGCCCGGTGTATCTATCTACATCCCCACCCAGCGCTCTGGCGACAATAAAAAAGGACGTATCCGGTTCAAAAACCACATCCAGGATATACGCGACCGCTTGCATGAGCAAGGCATGCAGGGAAAAAAGATCCTGGACTTCCTTCAGCCTCTCGATATGTTGCTCGAAGACGCATCCATCTGGCGCCACCTCTCCGACGGGCTGGCCGTTTTTCTGAGTCCGGGCAAATTCGCCTATTCCACCTTTCCCATACGCTTTAAGGAGTTTGCCGAGGTCGACTCACAGTTCTACCTGCTTCCGCTGATGCCGGTATTCAACGGCGACGGCCGGTTCTTTATACAGGCCCTGAGCCTGAGCCAGGTCAGGTTATTTGAGGGCTCCCGCGACCACGTATCCCAGATCGGCATCGACGACCTTGTTCCACAAACCTTGCAGGATACTGTAGGACATGACTACGAGCCCAAATCGCTTCAGGTGCGTGCCGGACAAACCGGTACCGGCGAAAGCATGTACCACGGGCAAGGAAGAGGGAAGGACGACAAAAAGGAGGAGATCGTCAAGCACCTGAGGGAGGTTGACCGCAACCTGGTCCCTCTGTTGCAGGGCTACGACAGTCCGCTGGTGCTGGCCTGTGTAGACTATATCTTTGCACTGTACAAAAAGGTGAACTCCTATAGCAAGCTGTATCCGAAGAACATCAGCGGAAGTCCCGACGAAGTAAACATGGAGGTCCTCCATCAAAAGGCCTGGGAGCTGTTGAAAGATCATTTCTTCAGGCACCGGCAGGAAACCCTGAAGCATTATCACTTCCTGACCAGCAAAGGCCGTACTTCATCGGTGCTGTCCGATCTATTGCCGGCGGCCGCAGAAGGCCGGATCGATACCCTTTTTGTCCTCAGGGACAGCCATTTGTGGGGCGTATTTGATGAGAAATCCGGGGAGGTCAGGCTGGAGGATAAGAAAACACCGCAAAACCATTGCCTTCTCGACATCAGCGCAAAGAAAGCCTTTTTGCAGGGAGCCAGAGTGTATTTGCTCGACGCGGAAGACATGCCCGAAGACAGCACTCCGGCAACGGCCACGTTCAGGTTCTAGGGGATGCGGATGCTGTACTCCCGCATCTTGTTGTACAGGGTCTTGCGGTCCACTTCGAGCAACCTGGCGGCTTTCGATTTGTTGAACCCAGTAATTTTCAGCGCATTCAGTATGGCATCCCGCTCTGCGATCATGGCTGCCTGTTTGAGGGAGAGCGGGCGCTGCCCCGGGGCAGGCATGCCGGGGATCTCCCCAAGGTCGGGTTGATGCGCCCTGATCTCTTCGGGCAGGCTTTCGGTGCCGACCATTTCACCCTGGGTAAGCAATACGCAGCGGGTGACCACGTTTTCGAGTTCCCTGATGTTGCCGGGCCAGGAATAACGCAGGAAAACATCCCTGACCTCCTCGTCGAACCCCTCCACCTGCTTGCCGAAATCGGCATTGGCCAGGTGAAGGAAGTGCTCGGCAAGGGAGAAAATGTCTTCCTTGCGCTCCCTCAATGGCGGCAGATTGATCGTGAAGCCGTTGATGCGGTGGTAGAGGTCTTCGCGGAAGGTATTGGTTTTCACGTCTTCGGTCAGGTCGTCGTTGGTGGCCACAATGATGCGTACGTCCACCTTCATCGACTTGTTGTCGCCCAGCCGGCTCACCGTCTTTTCCTGCAGGGTGCGCAACAGCCGTACCTGGTTCGCGTGCGTGAGGTTGCCGATCTCGTCCAGAAACAGGCTCCCCCCCGAGGCCTGCTCGAAGCAGCCTGTCTTGTCTTTGATGGCCCCGGTAAAGGCCCCCTTTACATGGCCGAATAACTCGCTGTTGGCCAGCTCGCCGGGAAGGGCACCGCAGTCGAGTGCCACAAAGGGATGATCGCTGCGTTTGCTTTGGTAGTGGATGGCCCTGGCAATGTATTCCTTGCCCGAGCCGGTTTCGCCCTGTATCAGCACGCTCAGGTCGGTAGGGGCCACCATCTTGATGTGGTTGAGCACATTGTTGATGGCCGGGCCGACCCCCCCGACAAAGCTGCTCTCAAAAAACTCCTTCCCGTAATCGGTGCCGGGGCGAAGGGCCTGCCTGACAAGTTTCAGGATCTGTTCGGGCAAAAAGGGTTTGGTCACATAGTCGAGGGCGCCCACCCTGATCATCCTCACGGCCGTGCGCACATCGGCATAGGCGGTCATGAACACCACCGGCACATAGGGTGAAAGCTTCCTGATGCGCATAAAGAGTTCGGCGCCGTCGGCATCGGGCAGCCTGTAGTCGCAGAGCACCAGTTCGCTATGGTCTTTTTTCAGCGCCTT
>PWJC01000126.1 GCA_003560165.1 Bacteroidales bacterium | reverse complement strand
TGAAAAGTTGAAAAGTTGAAAAGTTGAAAAGTTGAAAAGTTGAAAAGTTGAAGTATTTGATATTAAACTCTTAAACTCTTAAACTCTTCAACTCATCACTCATCACTCATCACTCATCACTATTCCGTCCTCCGTCCTCCGTCCTCCGTCCTCTGTCCTCTGTCTTACTGCTTCCTATCTTCTATCAAACTGCACATGGTGCAAAAAATAGGAGCCGGAGATGCTCTTGATGAGGTAATATGCGCGGAATAGTTGTTCGTCGCGGGTTTCCAGCAGGCCGATCACATAGAACGAACCGTCGCGCGAAGCTCCCTGGTATACGACCGAAAAGTGCAGCGGGGGGTTCCTGTTGAAAAAGTCGCGCAGTATGATCTCCGACTGCGACTTGCTGAAAGTGCCCTCGGCCCGGGGCAGGGAAAGGTCGGCATTGGGGCCGAAGTATTTGGACATTTCCCTGGCACTGCCTTTTTTGATGGCGGCGTTGATGTCGTTCATCATCTCTTCGCGCCGGTTTTCCTGGGCGTGAGAGATTGCCCCCAGGCAGCTGGTAAGAAGAGCGAATAGTAGGATCCTGACGTACATGCTGATTGCAACGGCCGCCCGGCCGCGGGTTTAATGAAACCGAAAAAGTTTTGTTCCCTCTCTTTGACTGCTCCAGGCTATCCCTAATTCTCAACAAAAATCAATCCAAAAATTAAATTTATTTAACAAATTACCGCTTTTTCACCCTCAATTGGCTTTCGGACCAGATCAAAATCCTTAATTTTGACCCTGCCGCCGGCTGGCTCAGGCCGGCAGAGCAACCCAAAATACGGCCGGAATGAAGATCAGTTTGCTGTTTACCGGAAAAACCGAAGCCCCCTGGCTAAAGGAAGGCATACAGGTGTACAGCAAACGGCTTATGCGCTACATCCCCTTTGAGCTGATCGAATGCCCCATTCCGAAAAAATGGGCCAGCCTGCCTCCCCAGCAGCGCATGGAAAAGGAAGGACAGTTACAGCTGGAGCGGATGCTGCAGCACGACCTGTGCATACTGCTCGACGAAAAGGGAACGGCCTGGGATTCGGAAGGGCTTGCCCGTTTTCTGGAAGAGCGCATGAACCGTTCGACAAAAAGCCTGTTGATGGTGGTTGGCGGGCCCTGGGGGTTCAGTCCCGAAGTAAGAAAAGCGGCGCATATGAAGTGGTCCCTCTCGCCCATGACCTTCTCGCACCAGATGATCCGGCTCTTTTTGGTCGAACAGCTCTACCGGGCCTTTGCCATCATCCGCAACGAGCCGTACCACAATCCATAAGAAAACCTCAACGGCTGATCCCGTTGAGCAACGCGGCCATCCTGTGCGTCAGCCGCTTCCTGTCGTAGGCTTCGATGCCCCGGCTTTGCGAATCAAGTGTGCCCCTGCCAAAGTCCTCCGCCCAGCCAAGCAATGCCCTGCTGCAGCCCTCACTGTCGTCAAAATCCGCAACGGCCCCGCTCGTCGTGTTGCGGATTATGGTGGCCGCATCGCCCCGGGGTGGCCCGATGCAGAGGATGGGCCTTTTGAGCGCAAGGTATTCGTAAAGCTTTCCGGGAGCGATGCCCATGACATTGGGGGTATTGTTCAGGGGCAGCAGCAATAGGGCAGAACGGGCCGCCATGCCCAGGGCCTCGCGGTGGGGCAGGTGGGGAATGATTTTGGCAAAGGGAGACAGGCCGTGTCCGACCAGGGCCTCCCTGACCGAGATGTCGGTTTTCCCGATCAGTTGTATCTGCAGATGCTTCCTGAAAAAGGGGTCGGTGTTGACCAGCCTGCCGAGTACGTCCCAGAGGCCGGCGGGGGTGCGGTCGGCATTCATTGCACCCAGGTGGGTGATGGAGAATTCCCGGTGGTCGAAACCGGGAAGTTCGCGGAAGTCTTCGGGGTCATAGCCATTGCTGACCACTTCGACCGGCCGTCGGCCAATGGCTTCCAGGTCGCTGGCCCAGTGGGGGCTTACCGTGACCACCTCGTCGGCCGTGGTCAATACCCGATGTTCCAGCCGTTGGTGAAGCCGATCGGCCCGGCGCCCCAGCCTTAAAGAATGATGGTAGTCGATCTGTGTCCAGGGATCGCGGAAATCGGCCAGCCAGGGCAAACCGGTGCGACGTTTCAGGCCCAGGCCGATCAGGTGCATGCTGTGGGGGGGGCCGGTGGAAACGATGGCGTCGATGGCATTATCTTTCAGCCACCGGGTGAGGAAACGGACAGAGGGCCTGACCCAGTATTTACGGGCATCGGGTACAAAGAGGTTGCCACGGATCCAGACAGAGAGCTTCTCGGCCCTCCCGGCCTTGCGGTGTTCGTCCAGAAAGCCCGTTTGCACCTTTTCGCCTGCTTTGCGCCCGGTGAGGATCTTGTAGAAACGGTAGGGTTCCCAGATGGGCCGCCTGATCACCTCCAGGCCGGGGGGCACCTCCGACAGAAGGGATGGATCCGTTGCGGGTGTTTCGGGGTTTGCGGGGGTATAGATCACCGGCTCCCAACCCTGTTCGCCCAGGTATTTGCTGAACTTCAGCCAGCGGAACACCCCGGCCCCGGCACTGGGGGGCCAGTAATAGCTGATGACGAGCACACGCTTCATCCTAGGGCTTTTTGTTTCTGAACAGTGCGTATCCCACCCCGCCAACAAGGGCTGCGGCCAGCAGCAGGCTGAAGGCCAGCGACAGGTATTTGCCGGCGTGGTACGACCGGGGTTCGAAGCGGAACTCCACTTCGTACTCGCCGGCAGGCAACACCATGGCCCGGAGCAGGTAGTTTGCCCTGAAGTGCGCTGCCGCTTCGCCATTGATAGTCACCTGCCAGCCATCGGGGTAATACACCTCCGAGAATACCGCCAGCTGTGGGCTTTCGCTCTCAAAGGCATAGCGGAGGGTGTTGGGCTGGTAGTGGATCAGCGTAATTCCGGCCCCGGGGTCGGGGCTGGGTTCGAAACTATCCAGGTGATGGGCAAAGCGGCGGTCGACCACCGTTTCGAGCAGGGGATCGAAGTCGTTCAGGGCCAGGATCTCCATATTGGCGTTGTCGACCAGGCGGTAGGTGTCGGCAAACCAGGCATTGCCCATGGCATGGGGGTTCTGCAGGGGGGCTGCCTCGGGGTTGTAGATGATGTAGCGGGTGTTGAACATATTGAGCACATTCAGCCCCGACAGCCTTGGATGCATTTCGTCCAGGGTGGTGACCTCCCTCAGGGAGGCGTCGATCGAGCCGATCTCCTTCATGATGTGGTGATCGATCAGGTCTTGGTAGCGCTGCAGCTTGGCCCCGTGGTAACCCCCGATGGAGTGGTGAAAGTAGGAAGTGCGGGAGCTGTTGAAGGTGTTCTCGGTCAGGTCGAGCACCCGGAACTCATCCCCGTCCTGAAGAATGAAATGGTCGGCCGTGCGCAGGGGGAAGGGCCTTTCCACCACCCTTTTTTGCGCAAAGTGGTCGTTGTTGAGGTAGCGGCGGTTTACCGGCCACATGTCGATGGCAATCAGTGCAGCCAGGAGAAAAACAAAGAGTCCCTTCCCGAGATGGCCTTTGGCGAACAGCGCCACCACAATGGCGGTGGCAGCGGCCAAAAAGAAGCTCCGGAAGGCGTCTTCCCTGAAAATGGCCACCCTCACGCTTTCGAGATTGTAAAGCAGTTCGCGGATCTGAGCGGCCATCTGGGGCTCCCTGCCCATCAGCTCGGCGTAGGCCTGTGATTCCATCTGGCTGGTAAAGGAGAAGAATAGTTTGGGTGCCAGGGCAAAGATCAGCGACAGCCCGGCTGTGAGGCCGGCGGCCGTCAAAAAGGCTTTTGAACGGATACTGATCTTCCCGGGTTGCCGCCATAGGTGGTGCAGGCCCAGAAAGGCCATGGCCGGGATGCAGAACCCGGCAATGACCAGGGTCATGGAAACGGCCCTGAACTTGTCGTATCCGGGCACATGCTCGATAAAAAAAGCGGTCAGCGGCATGAAGTTCCTGCCCCAGGCCAGGACCACCGACAACACGATGGCCGCTACCAGCCCCCACTTCAGGGGTCCCTTCACATAAAAGAGCGATAGAAAGAACAGGAACAATACCACGGCCCCCACATACACCGGCCCCGAGGTAAAGGGCTGGTTGCCCCAGTAATGGTTTTCTCGGGCTATGATGGAGCGGTAGGCCGGATCGGCGTGTTCCATGGCCGATTCGTTGTTGCCCAGCAAACCCGATGCGCCGCCTTTTGCGTTAGGTATTAAAAGGGTGAAGGTTTCTCCGATGCCGTAGCTCCAGTTGGTGATGTAGTCGACCGTCAGTCCGTCGGCACGTACTTCATCGCCAATGGTCAGCTCCGAGCCCCCCCGCATGGTCTCGGAGGTATAGGAATAGGTCGACCAGAAGTTGCCCGCATTGATGCCGATGGCCACCAGCAGGGCGGGCAGAAGCACTCCCAGTTTTTTCAGAAAGACAATGGACCGGCCTTCGCTCAGGTGTTGGTACAGCTGAAAAAGTCCGTAAAGGACCGCGATGATGCCCAGGTAATAGGTGATCTGAAAATGGTTGGCAAAGAGCTGCAGGCCCATGAACACGGCAAAGAGCAAACTCCCCGCAGCCAGATGCCCCCTGAAGGTGTAGATGATGGCCCCCATTACCGGGGCCATGTATCCGATGGCCACAGCCTTGGAGTTGTGACCCGCCTCCAGGATGATGAAATGGTAAGAAGAAAAGGCAAAGCCCATTGCTCCGGCCAGGGATAGCCAGGGGTTGACCCCCAGGATGAGCAGGAAAATAAAAAAGCCGGCGAAGTACAGAAATATCATGTCGGCCGGGCGGGGAAGCCACAGCGTCATCACATCGTGAAAAAAACCGGCGATGTTGTTGGGCCATTGTACCGATATCTGAAAAGCCGGCATGCCTCCAAACATGCTGTTGGTCCACAGGGCCTCATCACCGGTTTCCTCGCGGAACTCAACAATTTCCTGTGCCATGCCCTGCCAGTTGACAATGTCGGGCTGCATCAGCCTTTTGCCTTCGAGCACTGGGCTGACATAGATGATGGTCAGGGCCGCAAAAACCAGGATGGCTGCACCGTAGGGAACCAAACGGCGCCAGTCATTCTTTTTCAAGGTATCCGGAAACTTGCTCATGGATGGCTTATTGACGGTGGTTATTGTTGTCGATGTTGTCGTGGTCGTTGATCTCTTCAAAGTCTACATATTCGCCCAGTTTGGAAGTCTGAGGCTTGTCTCCCTGTTTCCCCTGCCGGATGTGCACCCCCTCTTGTTTCCGCCGTTCACCTGCCTTTGCGGCCTCCGGATTGTTGCGGTAGAACTTCCTTTGGTAGCGTTTAAGGTACCAGCGGGCGATCAGGGGAAAGATTACCGCGGTTACGAAGCGGAAAATGAGGTAAATAAGGATGAAGGTGGCAATGATTCTGAGCATAATACAACAGTCTTGATAAGGACATGTAAAAGTACGAAAAATCCGGCGTTTCGTCAGCAGCCTAAGAAAGCTTACCTTTGCACTGCCGGGCTGTGCATCGAACTGCAGGGGCCCGGAGTGAACCCGCATGAGCGTGAACAGCGAGCCCCCGACAAACTTTTTACCGGTGTCCCGCCAGGAAATGGAGCAACTGGGTTGGGACCGCCCCGATGTGATCCTGGTGAGCGGCGACGCCTATGTCGACCATCCGTCCTTTGGTACGGCCGTGATGGGCAGGGTGGCCGAATACGGCGGCATGCGGGTGGCCATCCTGCCCCAGCCCAACTGCCGCGACGACCTCAGGGATTTCAAAAAGCTGGGCGCACCCAGGTATTTTTTCGGGGTCACCGCCGGGGCCATGGATTCGATGGTCAACCATTATACCGCCCTGAGGCGGCGGCGGTCTGACGATGCCTACACCCCGGGCGGAAGGCCGGGCTACAGGCCCGACATGCCTTCGGTGGTATATACCCGCATCCTGAAGCAGCTTTATCCCAATGTGCCCGTTGTCCTGGGCGGGGTGGAGGCCTCCATGCGGAGGTTTGCGCATTATGACTACTGGCAGGACAAGCTAAGGCCCTCCATTCTGGCCGAAAGCGGTGCAGATATGTTGGTGTACGGCATGGGGGAGCAGGCCTTGCTGCGCATGCTGGCCCTGCTCGAAAAAGGGGTTCCTTTTTCCTCACTGCACAACATCCCCCAAACCGCCTACCTCACCCGGCCCGGGCAAAAGCCACCCCCATTGAAGGGGGTGGGCGAAACCCGCCTGCCCTCCTTCGAGGAATGCCTGGGCAGCAAAAAGGCCTTTGCCGCTGCATTCCGCCTGATGGAGGAGGCCACGACGGGAATGGACAGCGACCGCCTTGTCCAGGCACATGCCGACCGCCTGCTCGTGGTGAACCCTCCTTTTCCGCCACCCGGGCAGAAGGATGCCGACCTGCCCTACGACCTGCCCTATACACGGATGCCCCATCCCAAATACCGCAACAAACCGCCCATCCCGGCCTGGGTCATGATCCGGAATTCGGTGACCCTTCACCGGGGGTGTTTCGGGGGGTGCAGCTTTTGCGCCATTGCGGCCCACCAGGGCAAATTCGTGGTAAGCCGCTCCGAAGCCTCAGTGCTCAGGGAGCTGGAGCAGCTGGCCGGAATGCCCTGGTTCACCGGCCATGTATCGGACCTGGGCGGGCCTTCGGCCAATATGTACCGTATGGGGGGGGTGGACGGCTCGCAGTGCAGGCGCTGCCGAAGGCCCTCCTGCATCCACCCCTCCATTTGCCCCAACCTCAACTACGACCATCATCCCCTGATCCGCATCTACGACCAGGCCCTGAAGGTGAAGGGGATCAAAAAGGTCAGCATCGGCAGCGGGGTCAGAACGGACATGCTGACGGGGCAGCCCCCTGCACTGCAGCGGAGATACGGCCTTGACGAATACACCCGGAAGCTGTTGACCCGTCATGTTTCGGGCCGGCTGAAGGTGGCGCCCGAACACAGTTCACCGGGGGTGTTGCATGCCATGCGAAAACCCCCCTTCAGCGCCTTTAAGGCGTTTTACCAAAACTTCCGGCAGATCTGCCGCGACGAAGGCCTGCCCTGGCAACTGGTCCCCTACCTGATCTCGGGGCATCCGGGCTGCCACGAAAGGGATATGCGGGCCCTGGCGGCGGTCATGCAGAAGCTTGGGCTGAAGCCCGAACAGGTGCAGGAATTCACCCCCACCCCCATGACCCTGGCCACCACCATGTATTACACCGGGATGGACCCCTACACCGGCAAAAAGATCTATTCGGCCAGGACCGACGCCGGAAAACGAAGGCAGAAAATGGGGTTTTTGGGGAAGGTGGAAGGGAGTAAGTAGTAAGTAGTAAGTAGTAGGTAGTAGGTAGTAAGTAGTAGGTAGTAGGCTTTTGGCTGTTGGCTGTTGGCTTTTTCAACTTTTCAACTTTTTCGTTCCATCGTTCATTCGTTCTGTCGTTCGATCGTCTTTCCATCCACCGTCTTCCTTTTTCCTTGCAATTTCCAGTTTCATTTCTTTTCCTTTGGTTGTACTTTTTCTTTTGGCGATCAAAAGAAAAAGTACCAAAAAGAAAAATCGCCGCTCGCTGTGG
>PWJC01000105.1 GCA_003560165.1 Bacteroidales bacterium | reverse complement strand
TCGATCAAGAACAACATAGGCCACGACAGCCGATCCCCACTCAGGGTCTGGCTCACCGAGGACGGCGGCCTCGCGCACCGCCGGATGCTGATAGAGCACGTCCTCTACTTCTCGCGGGGCGATGTTCTGACCGCCCGAAATGATCATTTCATCGAGCCGCCCCAGAAGATACAGAAAACCCTCATCGTCGAGGCGTCCGAGGTCACGTGTGTGCAACCAGCCGTCCTTGAGTGTGGCCTCGGTCAGTTCCGGAAGCTTCCAGTAACCGGACATCACCTGCGGTGCGCTGACCAAAATCTCTCCCGCAGTGCCCGCCGGCACGTCACAACCTTGGTCATCGACAATTCGCACCTGGACCGTCGGCCACGGCGCGCCTGCCGATGCCAGCCGCGATACGCCGTCGCCATTAGTGTGATGATCACTCGACGAAAGAATGCTGATTGTTACCGGCGCTTCGCTCTGGCCGTAGATTTGTGTGTAGGTCGGCCCGAACCTCTCGATACCGGCTCTCAGCACCTCGATCGGCATCGGGCTGGCACCATATATTATCTGCCTAAGCCGTGGCAGGTCGCACCTACTGATTGAACTGTCGCAGTTCAGGATGCGCTGCATCATGGTCGGCACCAGCTTGACTGTCTCGATTTCCAGATTCCGCGCGATTTCGAGTGCCTCAATCGGGTCGAAACGGGGCATGATCACCGACACTCCGCCTTTCATGAACCAAGGCAAAACGAAAAAACCTGCGCCATGGCTCATCGGTTGCATCAGTAGGATCTTTTCGCCCGGCCGCTGCGGGCCCACCTCCATTATCAGATTGAAGGCAACTTGGAGCATCGATCGATGGCTGAGCATAACTCCTTTAGGCCGACCCGTAGTGCCTGATGTGTAAAACAGGCAATAGAGGTCCTCGGATCTGCAGGGGCATTCCGGAGGCGTCGGTTCGGCACCAGCGATGAGTTCTTCGTAGGAAGTCGGCAACTCCCGAAAGCCGTCTTCATTCGCAGCGGCAGCTTCCCCATCGCCAACGGCGATGCAGGTCATCCGCTGCCCTAACTGCTCCAAGGCCTCGATAACCAGATCGGTGAATGTGGCATCGTATATAAGTACCTCTGCCTCACTGTCGGCCATGACATGTATGATCTCTCGGACCCTCGACATCGGGTTCATCGACACCCGAATCAACCCGGCTTTGGCGAGAGCGAAATCAATCTCAATGCAGCGGATGGAGTTTTGCAGCAGGGTCATTACTCTTGCGCCCTTGGTTAACCCCTTTTGTAGCAGTGCGTTAGCGATTCTGTTCGAACGGTCTTCGATTTCCCGGAAACTGCGACGCTCGCTTCCTGAGATGGCAGCCGGCATGTCTGCAAAGCGGCGCGCCGCTCGCCGGATCTGATCGGCGACATTCATGAAGCAACCTCCGAACCTTCGGTCACGTAACCGAAACCGACCTTCCCTGTTGGATGTTCAACAAGGGCAAAGCGCACCCGAGTTCCGGGAATGAAACCTTCAGGGTCGCCGATCAAAGGGGCAAAAAGCGTCATTTCGTCGTCCGTTCTGATCTGCCCGATCGCATACGGTGCTTCGAATCCACCCGCGGCGACACGAGCGATCGAAAATTCTATTAGGACACCGGATCGTCCAGCAGACACCGGTGTAACGTCCTGCGAAAAGCAGTGTGCGCAGACGGCGACGCGTCCCTGGGTATGCTTGCCGCACGAGCCGCAGCGCACCGCGCGCAAACCGGCCGGTCCTTGAATCTCTCCGTCAAGCGCAAAGACATGCGGATTGGTTTTCTCGTGTCTCATCTGATTCCTGGAATTAAATCGCTTCAAGTATATGCATAGCATTCACGGCCGGGTCTTCGCCCATCCATCCGCCTGCATTCAACGCCAATCCACGGCGGGCACGTGACAATTGGCGTGTACCGGCATCGCCTGACAACTGCAGAACCAGTTCGCAGATCTGAGCAATCCCGGTCGCGCCAACTGGGTGTCCGCGAGAATTGATACCGCCGGACGGGTTAAACGGTACTTTTCCGTGCAAGGCTGGGGACTCGTCGGCAACGAAACGCGCGACCTCGCCCGGGGCGCAAAAGCCGAGATCACGATAATAGACCATTTCGATCGGCGAGACCGCGTCATGAACTTCGGCGAAGTCGATTTCGGCGGCGCTGACGCCGGCCTGACCGTAGCAGGCTCGCGCGACGCGCGCGGCCGTCGATTGTGAACCCTGACGGGCTCTCACCGGCGCGGTCGCGAGGGCACTGCCCGTTATTCGGGCGCGTCGCCGACGCGGTTCCGCCTCTATAATGCAGGCAGCCGCGCCATCAGAGATTGCGCTGCACATGTAGAGCCGGACAGGATCTGCGATCATCCGGGAGTCGCGCACCTCCTGCATCGTAATCGCCTTTTGAAACTGTGCGATCGGGTTCTGAGCACCGTTCGAGTGGCTTTTCGCGGTAATCCATTCCAGCGCATCTGTTCCGACGCCTTCCTCGGACATCACCTTCTTGAGCCGAATAGCATCGACCGCGGAGAACTGCATCCCGATGCCTTGGGTGAACTCGATATCCGACGACGTGGAAAGTGCGGCAATCGCGCTGGATGTGTCACCGCTGTACATCTTTTCAGCGCCAACAACGAGGACTCGTTCGAACTGCCCGCATCGCACCGACATTGTCGCAATATAAACGGCAGTGCCACCGCTGGCGCAGGCGTTCTCGACATTGATAATTGGGATTCCGCCGAATCCGATACTGCGCATCCAAGTTTGCCCACGAACAGATTCTTGTCCGTTCAGTAGGCCAGCATAGGCATTGGCGCAGATCACCGCATCAATGTCGTCAGGACTTACCCCGGCATCGGTAAGGGCAGCAAGGGCAGCGTCCGCAGCGATCTGTTTGAGGGTCTTTTCCGGAAATCTGCCGAACTTGTGAAACCCTACACCGGTCACATGGGCCTCATGCGAGAAACTCATGCGGGCATACTCCGATCCGGTGCATTTTCGTTCACGAAACGGATGATTTCGGCTAAGGACGCACCCGGCCCGAACACACCCTCAACCCCAATTCCGCGCAGTTCCTCGCGAGCCTCATCCGAAACGATGCCGCCGACGATAACTAGAACATCTTCGATCTCACGCGCGGCCAGCGCTTGGACCACCCTTCGCGTCAACGGCACTACCGCGCCCGAGAGGATCGATAGGCCCAATATGTCGGCATCCTCTTGTGAGACGATGTCGGCAATTTCGTCAGGCGTCCTACGGAGCCCGGCATAGATCACCTCCATCCCTTCGTCCCTAAAGGCCTGTGCAATCACCTTGACACCCCGATCATGGCCGTCGAGGCCGACCTTTGTCATCACCACGCGCAGAGGCTGTGTGAACGTGTCGTTTGTTGTCATGTCATAATCCACTCAAAACCGTTCCGACTGTGGCCTGTACTCGCCAAACACCTCGCGCCACAGGGCGCCAATCTCGCCCACTGTTGCCCTCGCTCGAACCGCTTCGATCATCGCAGGCATCACGTTCACACCCGCGGCGCAATCCTCGCGCAACCGCGCGAGCGCGGCCGTATGCCGTACCTTGTCGCGCCGCTCGCGCAGGGCATTGAGCTTGGCTAGCTGTCGTGCTGCCGCGCTGGGATCAACCCTGAAGGTTTGTTCGGGTGGCGGCTCGTCCGAACGGAAGGCATTGACGCCAACCACGATCTGCTCGCCCGACTCGATGCGGCACTGTTCCCTATAGGCACCTTTGGCGAGCTGTCGCTGGAACCAGCCCGACTTCGCTGCGGCGAGCGCACCGCCGAGCGCGTCCACCTCGGCGACGACTTCCCTGATCTGGTTCTCGAACTGCTTCGTAAGCGCTTCAACGAAATAGGACCCCCCTAGCGGATCTACTGTGTCAGGAATGCCTGTCTCGTGGCCAATGATCTGATTGATGCGGATCGAGGTACGTGCCGCAAGTTCGGTGGGGATACCCAAAGCCTCGTCGAATGAGGCCGTGCGAGTCTGTTCGCAGCCGCCCAGGATTTGTTCGAGTGCTTGCAAAGTGATCCGCGAGACATTGTTAAGTGGCTGCTGCGCAGTCAGCGGTCGTCCCGATGTCGCTGCGTGCAGGCGAAACATCTGCGCCTTGCGGGTCGTCCCTCCAAAGCGTTCGCGCACGAGCCTGGTCCAGATCTTTCTCACTGCGCGATACTTTGCGACCTCCTCAAAGAAATCCATCTCGGTACAGAAGTGCAATTCGATCCGATCGCCGAAATCGTCAATCTTCATTCCCTTGGCGAGGCAGGCCTCGACATAGGCGATGCCGTTGCAGACGGTGAACGCGGCTTCCTGTACGGTGCTGGCACCCGCCTGCTTCATGTGCGAGCCGGAGATACTGATCGGCAACCATTGCGGCACGTTCTCGGAAACATACTGAAGCATGTCTGTAGCCAGCTTTACCGATGCCTCAATCGGTAGGAACTGCGTGCCGCGTGCGATATACTCCTTGATCGGGTCATTCTGCACCTGCAGGGTGAAACAACCCGGGTACTCTCCGCGCTCCTCGGCGAGCGCGAGGAACCAAGCAGCCGCCAGCGGTCCAATGCAGTTTCCCGTGGTGAAGACATGTCCCGCCTTTTCGAGCGGGATGCCATCGAACATCACCTTGATATCCTCGAAAGACATCAGCGAGACGCCGATCTGGCCGACTTCATCCGAGGCAAGCGGGTGATCTGGATCAAGACCGATTTGCGTCGGCAGATCAAGCGCGATCGAGACTCCGCCGGTCGATCCGTTCTCCAGAAGGTAGCGGTAGCGCTTGTTAGCATCTTCAGCCGAGCCAAATCCGGCATACATCTCGATGTCCCACAAGCGCTGGCGATAGCCGCATGCAGAGAAACCGCGTGTCCACGGCTCTTCGCCCGGAAAGCCGACGTCGGATTGGTAAGACCACCCCATTTTCTCGAGATCCCAAGGGGAATAGACCGGGTTTATCTCGATTCCGCTTGAGGTCTCGAAGCGGGTTTTGCGGGTGGACTTCAATGCTTCGGAATGCCTCATGAGCCACTCTTCGTGTGGGTTGACGGCGTCTCTTCCGAGTAGGTCCGACTTGGCAGTCATTACGTTTCTCCGAGTCAAGATAGACTGTTCACATCTGCGCAGGCAGCCAAAGAATGATCTGCGGGAACAGACAGAGGATTAGCACGGCTACAAGATGAGTCAGGACATGCGGCCAGACGCCGCGAAAAACCTGCCCAATCGGGCGCCCCGACGTCTTGGCAACAATGAAGGAGATGATTCCGAACGGTGGCGTCACCAGGCCGATCTCGATCACGATGATCATAATCACTCCGAAAAATATTGGGTCATATCCGATTGAGACCATCATCGGAAGTATGATTGGAACGGTGAGAATGATGATCGCGATCGAATCCATGAATGCGCCCAAGATAAGGTAGAGCAGGATCACCAGGGCCAGGATCATCCAAGGGGCCAGGTCAAGCCCGCCAACAAAGATGATCAGCGACTGCGTGATCTGGGTCATCGTGATAAAATAGCCAAAGATCTTTGCGCCTAATATGATTGCGAGAATCATCGCGCTTGTCCCCGCGGTTCGGAGCAGCGCATCCCACAGCGTCGCCCATGTCATCCTGCGATAGAGCAATGCGATGGCCAAGGCACCGATCGCCCCGAGGCCAGAGGCTTCGGTCGGCGTCGCTACCCCGAGGTAGATCAGCCCCATCACCATGGCGATCAGTGCGATCATCGGTCCCGCGATCTTAAGTGCTCGGATCTTCTCGATCAGGGGCGAAGCATCGCCCTTGGGCGCGAGTGCCGGATTGTGCCAGACAAGAAGCAGGACGGTCAGGATGATGGTGGCCGCAACCACCATCGATGGCAAAATCGTAGCCACCAGGAGTCGACCGATACTTGCTTCATCGATGATCGCGTAGATCAGAACCAGAATGGACGGCGGGATGAGCATTGCCAACGTGCCGGAGATGGCGACAACTCCGCTGGAGAACGGCTTGTCATAGCCCCTCCGGTCCATGGCGGGCAGGGTGGTGGCTGAAAGCGTGGCCGCCGCAGCCGCGCTTGACCCGCAAACCGCGCCAAAGATGGCGCCGACAAGAGCCGTTCCAACTGCCAGCCCACCACGAATCCGTCCGGTCCAGACGGTTGCTGCCTTAAACAGGTCCTCGGCGATGCCTGCAATGACGATGAAATTGGCCATCAAGATAAACATCGGGATGGTCAGCAATTCATAGGATGAGATCGCTGAAAGGGGGGCCGTGTTCAGAATTCCAAGCACCAGCGTCGGGCCGCCACCGATCAGGTACAGCCCGACAATGGCTACGGCCAGCAATCCGAATGCCACGGGAACGCCAGCAAGCAGGAGCACGAAGAGCAGAACGATCGGGAGCGCGACGGTCATGTTGCTGGCTTCTCAGTGCGGCCCTCGGACTCCCCTGCGACGACCTCGCTTCGGCTTAACAGAGCGGTGGCGAGTGCGATGCCATCATGCACGGCCCGCAAAATAAGAACGAAAGTGCCGAGGGCCAGCAGGAACGACGGAATCCAGGTGGGCCATAGGACGCTACCTGAGATTACGACGTTGTTAGTGTACCTTCGAACTGCTTGGAAATATGCCAGCCACGCAATTGGCGCCAGCGATGCCACGATCAGCACCGAGGCGAGCAACCTGAGCACCCGACGAGTGGTTCGTCCGAACTGCAAATAGACGAGATCGACTGAGATGTGACCGTCACGGCGAAACGTATCGGCGAAAGCGAGAATTATGACCAGCGGCATCAGATAGAGTCGGATGAAATCGTATGACCAAAAGAGCGGTCGGTTCATCGCGTACCGACCGAAGACATCAACGACAACGATCAGCATCATGGCCATGACCGCTAGCGCACTGACCGAGATCAGAACGCGCTCGGCAAAGGTCAGGATCCTGTTGAGAGCGACGAGAAGTCGCTCCCAACCGTTTCTGGCGTGGCCTGTCGCCTCAGCTGTCACTGACTTGCCTCAAGTGCTTCCTTGAAAGCGGCCAGAACTTCCGAACCCGGTCTACCGCGCGCATCAAGTGCCTCCGCCCACTGCTGACCGATCTGATCGAACATCGCAGTCATCTCGGCCATCTCGTCTTCAGGGAACTCGACGATGGTAACGCCGTTGGCGCGCCACTCCTCGACCGCGGCGTTGACGTTGTTCTCGATCGTTCGACAAGCTGACATGGAAACATCGCGCCCCACCTCGACCATGATTTGCCGAATATCATCGGGAAACGACTGAAACCGCTCTTCGCTAATGGACCAAGTCAGGGCTGCGCTTCCGAAGTTAGCCCCGGAAGTTGCATAACGTATCATGTCCGTCATGCCATAGGCAGCAACCGAGACCGAAGCGAGTATCGCCCCGTCAATAGTTCCGCGGTTGATTGCCTCCGCCGTTTCAGGCGCGGTGATCATCACCGGCACCACGCCCAACGCCATTGCTGTCAGATCTTGCGCTCCACCTGCAGAACGTAGCTTCAGTCCTTCGAGATCGCGTATCGAGCTTATCTCACGGTTCACGGTGAATACTTGGAATGGCGGTTGAACCACCGCCATGAGAACCCTTACTCCGTTCGGAACAAATTCCTCGCGTGCGAGTATGCCATCTCCAGTTGCCAAGTCCAAAAAAGCGGCAACCCCTTCGCAGGACGTGAACGGGCCACCGGGTAGATCGTAGATACCCG
>PWJC01000087.1 GCA_003560165.1 Bacteroidales bacterium | reverse complement strand
TAAACTATTAAACTATTAAACCATTAAACCCATTAAACTCTTAAACTTTTAAACCTCCTGGGGTTTTCCCGGGTTTTAACTGTCTCATTGCCTGAGAGAAAACGCGAAATGACATTTCGACATTTCGACTTTTCAGACCTTTCGACTTTTCAGACTTTTCAGACTTTTCAACTTTTCAACTTTTCAGACTTTTCAACCTTTCAACCTTTCAACTTTTAAACCTTTCAACTTTTTAACCTGTTATAATTTCCCCGGGTTCAAACAATCACATTGCCTGCAGGCAGTGGATAAACGACCTTCCGGCCGTTTTCTTACTTATTTTCCCTGGCTTCGGTCAATACGTTTTTCAGGAAATAAGGCAGGGGTTCGGCCTTTTCGGGTTTGGTCATCGAAGACAGATCAAACACCCGGCTGGCTTGGCTATGCCTGATCTTTGCAAATTCAGCCTCTACGTCGAAGGGAATGCTGTCGTACACGGTTTCTTCCTTTACCGGTTGTTCGAGGAGGCGACCAAGTGCATCGCGAAAGGTGAGGGTGCGTTGTTTCGGATTGGCGCTTGCGAGTGTGGAGGCGAGCATCAGCGCGAGGGCGAAGAAAATAGTTTTGGTTTTCATGACTCTATGTTTTTATGTGTGCGTTTTGTTTCTTTTACTGAGTCAAATACTATATCTGTGCCAAAAACTATAATATTATACATATCAGGTTTTTATATAATTTTATATCCCAAATTCCGGCCTTAAAATGTGTTCGTTATCGTACAATACTTTCCGTTTCTGAACGCCTTTTGCTGACACAGGATCAAAGAAAGCTGTCTGTTTGTTTTGATTGTGCCGGCAAGTCCCGGCTGCAAGCGCCTGCCCGCACCTGGGGTGAACCTTTGCCGCTGCTGCAGCGTTATTCTTTAGCCATCGTTAAATCCATCCGACATGCCCGAATTCAGACCTCCACACTATCCCAACAGGCGAAGCAGTCTGGGTATTTTTCTGATCCTTATTGTATCGATGCTGGTCTTTACCCCAGTCCTCCTGCTGTTTGAACCCATTGCCGGCAGGGAGAACGCTTTTTTGCTCTACTTCATGTTCGCCACCGGCGCTCCGGCCTGGTATGTGTACCGGAAAAGGGAACAACACAACAAGGAATCGGGGTTTAAGCTGGGGCTGGGCGGCGTGGTCGTGGCCCTGCTGTCCATTCTGGCCACGGCGGGGCTGCTGATGGGCATCACCGCCCCGCTTCAGGAGCTGATGCCCGACCCCGGCTGGGGCATCGAAATGCGGCGGGAAATGGGCAGGATGGCCCATCCGGCCGTGCTGATCGCCATAGTGGTGGCCGCCCCCATACTGGAAGAGGTCATCTTCAGGGGCGTGATGCTCGACGGGCTGCTCAAGAACTATTCGCCCCAAAGGGCCATCATCTTCTCGGCCATGCTCTTCGGAGCCATCCACCTGAACCCCTGGCAGTTTGTTTCGGCCTTTGTGATGGGGCTTTTTTTGGGATGGGTGTATTACCGCACCCGGAGTTTGGGTTTGGCCGTCCTCATCCATGCCACGAACAACCTGGTGGCCCTGTTGCCCGTGCTGGTCATGGATCCCGATGAATTGACCGAGGCCGCCGCCTCAACCGTAGAACTTTACGGGGGCTGGGGCCCCTGGGCCCTGATCACCCTCTCGGCCCTGGCCCTGTTTGTTGTATGCGCGTATGTTTTGAAAAAGCGCTTCGACAAAAACTTCGAATCGCCCGGCAGCCTGCACGGCCGCAGCGAAAACTCCGGATAATCATCGAAAGCTTCCTTTGCAGAAAACCCCCTCATTTCGCTTGCCATAAAAACGCAAAATAAGGGGGTTAATAGGAATCAACAGGCCACCATCATCTGTTCCTTCATTTGTCCGCATGAAATGCCGAATGAATAAAGTTCGTGGTCCTGGGTAGTCGGTGCAGAATTACAGGTTTTCCATTGTGATCTCCACCTCGCTGACCAGATCGATCATGTTCTCCACCATATCGTAGATCCCGGTGTTCATGTCGGGGCTGATAACGATGACCCCATTATTGTCAAAGGCAGCCGAGGCAAATAAATGGGGGGGCACACCCGAAAACCAGACGGCGGGGTCGAGCTTGATTTGTGCGATCATGGTAGTATTCACCTCAACAGTGAAATCACCCTCTATCTCCAGCGAGAAATCCTGGCCCGAATAAAACATGAACTTCACAGGGTGGGATGACGCTTCGGCATCAGTCCAGGTGCCGTCCAATACGATGGAGGGCTGATCGCTTTGATCCCAAAGTTCGATTTCGATCTCGATTTCGGTATACCGGCCCGGACGTATCTCTATGGCCGAAAGATCAGGATTGGTTGCCCCGGTGGCAAAATCAACGGTAATGAACGCATCGATCTCGAATTCCATTTCCAATGTGTCCGTATCTGAACTTGTTTCAAACTCAACACTTTCCAGTATAATTTGTCCGCTTGTGAATTCGAGGCTGTTGGCCGGAGCATTGTTAAGCACAAAATTAGAAGTCCGTGGTTCAAACTCCAACTGAAAGGTGGCTTTGTCACGGTCATCTTTCTCACAGGAAAGCAGTCCAAGAAAGATCAGGCTCAATAAGGGAAGAATCAATTTTTTGAATGTCATTTTTTTTTTTTAAAATTTTTATAGCGACCGAAATCCGGTCTTCGAAACAAAACGGGCCGGTGCATAAAGATCCTGTCCGGGCAATACGTCCTGTATCCTATATGACGCATGCAGCCCATTCCAAGTTGTAAAAACCGGTGGCTTTTATGAATTATTAACTTATGGAGGATAGGAAGGCAGCCTCAGAATATCCCGAATACGGCTGCCATGCGCAACTAGTAGCGAAGATTCGCCATAATGCGGTCCAGCTGACCGAAAAGACGCTTTACGGCACCCTCGTCGAGCCCTTCCAGGGCTTCGGCAATGGTTTGCCTGGCCAGGGGTTCCATGCGAAGGTACAGCTGCTCCCCTTCGCGGGTCAGCGACACCTGCCGGGCGCGCTTGTCGTCCGATGCGGGCTTTCTGACCACCATGCCCCTGCCGGCCATCCGATCCACCAGCCTTGAAACAGCCACCTTGTCTGTATACACCTGGTCGGCGATCTCTTTCTGAGTGAGCTTTCCCTTATGGAACAGCAGGGAGATCAGGGTCCACTGATCCGCCCTCAGGGCAACACCCTGTTCCCTGGCCTTTTGTTCGAAGGATTTTCCGAGGGCCCTGGAGATCTGCAGGCTGATCCTGCCCAATGAGGTATCGTAACGGTATTCCATGCCGTTTGATTTGGGTATGATGCAAATGTAGGCAAATTCTTTTTTGCGAATTATTAGTTTCAAATGTAACTTAATGCGTACTTTTGCCGAAAACCCCTTGCAACATGAAAAATACGAAAGGCATCAACCGCAGGGACTTCATTAAGAAGGCCGGACTGATCGGAGGGGCCATGTCGCTGGCGGGGGCCGGAGCAGCAGGGCTGGCCGCCGGGGCAGCCAGCGAAAGCTATACCGGATGGGGGCGTACAGCCTACGGGAAAGATCAGTTCTTTAACCGCAAACCCTTTTTTACCGATACCCCAACCTACGAAAAAACGGGAGCCCCGGCCCGAATCCCCTACGTCGACGATCTGTTCAACCGCCTCAGGGAATTGAGGAGGTTGATGATGGCCCCTCCGGGGCAGGCCCCGGCCTGGAGCTGGGAAATGGGGGCCGAAGCCCTGCCCGAGCCCCTGAAATCGTATTACGCAGACCGCCCCGGCGCACTTGACGAGTACCGTCAGGCATTGGAAAATGCTCGGCAACAGCGGGCCAACTGGCCAAAGTACCGTGCAGACCACTTGCTGGCCGAAGCCTATTCGGCCGCACACGCAAGCTTCCTGTCCGGTCCGGGGTCCTTTCCCCCACAGCCCCAGGGCCCTCCCGAAGAATCGGATTTTCGGGGGATGGACAACAGGTACCTGGAACTGAAATCCCCCCGCCATGGTTCGGATTTGATCAAACAAATCACCCATACCTTCGGGGCTTCGCTGGTAGGCATCTGCCGGTTGAAAAAAGAATGGGTCACCCAAGGCTTTTTGCGGGGGGTGGGGCGCACCGATTTCGAGGTTCCGGCCCACTGGAACTATGTGGTCGTGGTGGCCGCACCCCACGAATGGGACTCCATGTACGCCAACCCCATTTACGGCAACTCATACGATGCCTATTCGAAGCTGCGCTTTATCGTAGGGAAGCTCGAGGTGTTCATTAAAAAGCTGGGGTATCCGGCCCGGGCCCAGTTCCCTCCCACCTCCTTCGATATTGCCATGCCCCCGGTAGCCATTGACGCCGGGCTGGGCGAACAGGGGCGCCACGGAGTGCTGATCACCCCAGAGCTCGGGGCCAATACCCGGTTGGCCGCGGTGATCACCGGCATGCCCCTGGAGGCCGACCGGCCCATCAACGCGGGCATCAAGGCATTTTGCAATAAATGCAAAATATGCGCCGAAGAATGTCCCAGCGGGGCCATCTCCTTTACCGATAAGCCCGAAACCGTGGTCAGGGGCTACCGGCGCTGGGCCATCCACCAGGAAAAATGCTATAAGGTATGGAACACCGTGGCCACCAGCCACGCCCGGGGGTGCCGCGTATGCATCGCCGTATGTCCCTATACCCGGAAACGCAACTGGGTCCACAACATCGTGAGGGTGGCCGACCCCAGGGATCCTACAGGGCTCTTCGCCACCGCCATGCTGGGCATGCAGAAGACCTTTTTCAGCTACCCGGGCCCGGAAGCCTACCTGCCCCCACCCGATGGCAGCAACAAAACCTATATTGATCCACCCAAATGGCTGAAAACAGATGAATGGTTTATTAAGTAATGCCCCCGCATTGATGTATTTCGACGTCATCTTCGGCTCAACCGTCCTCAAGCCCCTGTTCTGGATGATCATGGGCGGGCTGCTGATCCTGTTCTTCAGCGGTTTGCGGCTATGGTTCAGCGACCTGGGGATTGCCATGAGGTGGTGGAAATGGGCCCTGTTCGCCGCATGGTTCATGGGGGTCTATGTGACCATAGCAGGCGGCTTTACCCTGGTGGGCGAAAACGAAGCCCGGGCAGGGCTGTATTTCATGGGAGTGTTCGGCACCCTCCTCATCATCCTGGGCGCAGGCCTGTGGCGGATACTTAATACCAAATAGATGCCTGCAAAAAGACCCTTCAGTCAGGCGCTGGCCGTGGGGGCGGTCGCGGTCCTACTGGCGCTGTCTTCCCTTTTGGGTGCTTTGCGGCAGCAGTCGGGCATGCTGGAAATGCTTGCGGAGTACGCCGGACCCGCCGATTACCGGTTGGAACGGATCAACAGCGAGCGCTGGCAACTGCTCGACCAGGAGGGAAACAGCATGGGCGAGCTGCGGCTGGGCGAAGGCAGGGGGTACAACGGTCCGGTCGGGGTGGTGGTGAAAACATCTTCCGGAGGCGAGATCCTGGATGTTGGCATACTCTACCACAGCGAGACCCCTTCCTATGTTCAAAAACTTTACCGCCGGGGCTACCTTGGCAAACTGGCCGCCTCCACCCCGGACCAGCTTCGCGGCATGGGTCCGGCCGACGCGGTAAGCGGGGCTACCCTTTCCAGCCAGGCGGTGCTGCAGGGAGCGCAAGCGGCCCTTGGCATGCACGAAGATCCGCACGTCCGGGGGTCCTTTTCCGGCCTGCAAACACTATGGCCCGCCCTGCTGATTGTGCTTGCCTTTGCCCTGGCCTGGGCCCTTCCGCGCATCCGCCCATCCCGTTTGCAAAAAGCCGCGTACTGGCTGTTGCTGGTTTTTTCGTTGGTTTACCTGGGGTTTGCACAAACGCAGATGCTCAGCCTGTCGCGCTTCGCAGCCCTGCTCTCGGGCTATTTCCCAAATATATGGCAGCAACTGCCCTTTTATGTGCTGCTGGGCGGCAGCCTGATCCTGGTGTTTGCCGTCAGGCGCAACCTGTATTGCCAGAGCATATGCCCCTTTGGGGCTGCCCAGGAAGTGACTGGCCGCATAGGAGGTGCCAAAGCCGTGCCGCAAAAGCTAAGGAAACCCTGGAAATGGCTGCAGTGGGGCGTGGCCCTGGCCGTCCTGTGCCTGGCCCTGATCCTCAACAATCCCGGCCTGGCCCGCTACGAGGTGTTTGGGGCGTTTTTCCAGCTAACGGGCAATGCCCTGTTGTTTGGGTTGCTGATTGTGACCGTGGTGGCCTCACTGTTTTATAAAAGACCGTGGTGCCGTTTCCTTTGCCCCGTCGATGGGGTATTTGCCTTTTTTAAAGCGCTCAGGGCAGCCCTTGGCCGATGAACGGCCGCCCGGCACCGTCCCGCCTCGTCCCCGGCCCCGGCTTTCGGCGCCGGAACCCGGGGCCTCAGTATTCGTATTCACCGTGGGCGGTGCGCTTGATGATCTCGTTCTGAAGGTCTTCGCCCAGGTCGTTGAAGTAGTCGCTGTAGCCGGCAACCCGGACGATCAGGTCCCTGTATTTCTCAGGGCGTTTCTGGGCATGGCGCAGGGTGTCGGCCGAAACGACATTGAACTGTATATGGTGTCCGTCCATCCGGAAATACGTCCTGATGAGTGCGGTCAGCTTGGAAAAGCTTTCCTTGCCGTCAAAAAACGAAGGGGTGAATTTCTGGTTCAGCAGGGTGCCCCCGGTTTTGATGTGGTCGATCTTTGCCGCCGATTTCAAAACGGCGGTAGGGCCTTTCCGGTCGGCCCCCTGTACCGGGCTGATCCCCTCAGACAAAGGCGTGCCGGCTTCCCGCCCGTCGGGCATGGCGCCGGTTACGCTCCCGAAATAAATATGGCAGGTGGTCGGCAGCAGGTTGATCCGGTAGTGTCCGCCCCGGGGGCAGCTACGCCCGTCGATGGCCTGAAAATACATATTGAAGACGTCCACTGCCTGTTCGTCGGCGTAGTCATCGTCGTTCCCGTATTTGGGCGTTTCGTAAACCAGCGCTTCATGGAATTCATCAAAATCTTTGAAATTGTTTTCCAGGGCATTCAGCAAACCGCCGGCCGTAATGCTCTTTTTTTCATACAGATGAAAGCGCAGGGCCGTCAGGCTGTCCGTCACGCTGCCCAGGCCCACTCCCTGGACATAGCTGGTGTTGTACCTTGCGCCGCCGCCATGGTAATCCATCCCTTTTTCAATGCAGTCATCGATCAGAATGGACAAAAAAGGAGCGGGAAGCTGCCTGGCGTAGACATGTTCGATGATGTTGCTGCCTTCTGTTTTGATATCGGCAAAATACCGGATCTGCCTCCCGTATGCCTCAAGGAGGGCTTCGAAGCTGTCAAGATCCTCCAGTTTGCCGGTCTTTGGCCCGAGCTGCTTGCCGCTGCGGGGGTCAGCGCCGTTGTGCAGGCTCAGTTCAAGGATCTTTGCCAGGTTGAAGTACCCGGTAAGGAAATAGGCCTCGGTTCCGAAGGCCCCCGCTTCCACACAACCCGAGGCACCGCCGTTTCGTGCATCCCCGATGTCTTTGCCCTGCCGGAGCAGTTCCTGAATGATGGCGTCGGTATTGAAGATCGAAGGCTGCCCGAAGCCGGTACGCACAATCTCCAGGGCTTTGTGAATGAAGTGGTCGGGGTTTTTCTTGCTGACCTGTATCATGGAGCTGGGCTGGAGCAGCCGCATTTCTCCGATGACCTCCAGGATCAGGTAAGACATGTCGTTTACGGCATCGTGGCCCGAAGCCGTGACGCCCCCGACATTGATCAGGCAAAAATCCGTGTAGGTATTGCTCTCCTGGGCCGTCACCCCAATTTTTGGCGGGGCGGGATGGT
>PWJC01000086.1 GCA_003560165.1 Bacteroidales bacterium | reverse complement strand
TAGAAGGTAGAAGGTAGAAGGTAGAAGGTAGAAGGTAGAAGGTAGAAGATAGTAAGTAGTAGGTAGTAGGTAGTAGGTAGGAAGAAGAAAGTTGAAGAGTTTAAGAGTTTAAGAGTTGAAAAGTTGATTCTTAAACCCATTAAACTTTTCAACTTTTAAACCTGTTTGGGGTTTCCCGGGTTTTAACTGTCGTACTTCCTGCAGGCTGAAGCGAAACATCGACTTGTTTGCGCGCAATCAACCATCAGTGTTTCCGGTCGGATAATTCGCCGGCAAGTTTCCTGAGGTGCTCCTTCCTCTGATCTTCGACGCGGATGCCCTGCAGGTGTTCCATCGCCCTGGCGTGGTAGTTTTTTATGGCGTGCTGTGCCAGTTCATCGATGCCCAGTTGGCGGTATACCTTTCTGACCAGCCCGATCTTTTCGTCAGAGTTGCCAGTGCGGCTTGAAAAGGCTTTTTTCAAAATCTCCCTTTGTTCGGGACCGGCCAGTTCGCTGGCTTTGATATACAGCCAGGTCTTTTTGTTGGCCACGATATCGCCCCCTGATTTTTTGCCGAATTTGTTCTCGTCGCCAAACACGTCGAGCCAGTCGTCGCGCAGCTGGAAGGCCATGCCGATGGCTTCGCCAAAACGGTAAATACGTTCCTGGTCCTCTTTATCCGCCTCCCCGATGATGGCCCCTGCCTGGAGGCAGGCTGCCGGCAATACGGCTGTTTTCAACCGGATCATGTTCAGGTAATCGGTCTCGCCGACCTGTTCCATGGTCTCAAAATCCATGTCGTATTGCTGCCCTTCGCAGACCTGGATAACGGTTTTATTGAACAACTCCATAACGGCTTTCAGGTGTTTGGAAGGCACCTGGCTGATGGACCGGTAGGCCAGGGCAAACATCACATCGCCCGAGAGGATGGCCGTGTTGGTGTTCCATTTTGCATGCACCGTGGGTTGGTTCCTGCGCATGGGGGCCTCGTCCATGATGTCGTCGTGCATCAGAGTGAAATTGTGAAAGAGCTCCATGCCGAGGGCGGCCGGCATTGCCCGGTCGATATCGGCTCCAAAAAGGTCGGCGGCCAGCAGGGTCATCAGCGGCCTGATCCGTTTACCCCCGTTTTTCAGGCAATAGGCTACCGGGAGGTACAATTGCGTGGGTTCCCCTTCGAGGGGTAAGTTTTCGATCTCGCGCAACAGTATTTCGCGTATGCTTTCAAGCTCTTTGCTCATAGGTATGTGTCAGTTTTCAGTGTGATGCATTCGCTCTGCCGGATGGCTGCCTCCCATGCCCCGCACTCAGCCTTCCAGGACCTTCATCAGGTATTCGCCGTAACCGCTCTTAAGCAGGGGGACGGCGATTTTCTCCAGCTGGGCTGCGTCGATATACCCTTTGCGGTAGGCTACCTCCTCGATGCAACCGATCTTTAAGCCCTGCCTTGACTCGATCACTTCGACAAACTGCGCCGCCTGAATGAGCGACTCGAAAGTGCCCGTATCCAGCCAGGCAGTGCCCCGGCCCATGATGCCCACCTTCAGACGGCCCTTTTCCAGGTAATGCCGGTTCACATCGGTGATCTCGTATTCGCCGCGGGCACTGGGCGGTATGCCTTTGGCCACCTGGATTACGCTGTTGTCGTAAAAATACAGGCCGGGCACCGCATAGGACGACCTGGGGTGTTCCGGTTTTTCCTCGATGCTGATGGCCCTGAAGTCTGCATCAAACTCCACCACCCCGTAGCGGGAGGGATCGGCCACGTGGTAGGCAAAGACCACGCCTCCTTCCGGGTCGGCGTATACTTCGAGGGTTTGCCAGAGCCCGCTTCCGTAAAAGATATTGTCTCCCAGTATCAGAGCCACCTTGTCGTTTCCGATGAAATCCTCCCCGATCATGAAGGCCTGGGCCAGCCCTTTGGGCTCTTCCTGGATGGCATACCTGAAACGGCAGCCGATGCGCCTGCCATCGCCAAGCAACTGTTCGAAATGGGGAAGGTCGCGGGGGGTGGAAATGATGAGGATCTCACGGATCCCGGCCATCAGCAGTACTGACAGCGGATAATAGATCATGGGCTTGTCGTACACCGGCATCAGCTGTTTGCTCATGGCCAGGGTTATGGGATAAAGCCGGGTGCCCGAACCCCCGGCAAGGATGATGCCTTTCATATCGACGGTATTGTGACAAAGCATAAAAGTACGTGTTTTTTTCTTCATGCAAAACCTCAGTGTAAGGATCGCTGCCGGGTTGATTTTTGCCGGGAAGGCTGGCCGGCTACCCTGTCATCTCTTTGCCTTCTGCAGAAGTAAAGAAAATTAACCCTACCTTTGCAGATTGATTTTTTTGCATGCAGAAACCCATTCAACATACAGCGGACGAACGCCTTGAAGTATACGGCGCCCGGGAGCATAACCTGAAAAACATCGATGTGGTCATTCCGCGCAACCGCCTGGTTGTGGTCACCGGACTGAGTGGCAGCGGGAAGTCGTCACTGGCTTTCGACACCATCTATGCCGAGGGGCAGCGCAGGTATATTGAAACCTTTTCGGCTTATGCGCGGCAGTTCATCGGCACGCTCGAACGCCCCGATGTAGACAAGGTCACCGGCCTCAATCCGGTAATCAGTATCGAGCAGAAGTCGTCGGGTCGGAATCCCCGGTCGACCGTTGGCACCATTACCGAGATCTACGACTTTTTGAGGTTGTTGTTTGCCCGCATTGGCGAGGCCCATTCGTGGGTAACGGGCGAGAAGATGGTGAGGTACAGCGAAGCTCAGGTACTCGATCTGCTGGTCAGGCGATTCGCGGGCAAACGTCTGCTACTGCTCGCCCCCCTGGTAAAGGGCCGCAAGGGCCATTACCGCGAATTGTTCGAACAGGTGCGCAAGCAGGGTTTTCTGAGGGTTCGGGTTGACGGGGAGATCAGGGAGATCGCCCCCGGCATGAAGCTGGACCGCTACAAGGTTCACGACGTCGAAACGGTGATCGACAGGCTGGTGGTTGACCGTCAGAAGCCCAGGCAGTTGTCCTTGTCCCTGCAAACCGCAATGAAATATGGCAAGGGAATGGTGATGGCAATCGACGAAGAAAACGGAGAGGTGTTCCATTTCAGCAAAAACCTGATGTGCCCCCATTCGGGGGTGGCTTACAAAGACCCCGAGCCCAACACCTTTTCGTTCAACTCGCCCTATGGGGCCTGCCCCCGTTGCAACGGCCTGGGCAGCATCAGCGAAATGGACCTTTCAAAGATCATCCCCGACCCGTCGCTGTCGATCAGAAAGGGTGGCATCGCCCCCCTTTCGCGTACGGCCAATGCCTGGATCATCGGACAACTGGAGTCCATCGGTCTCAAATACGGTTTCGATATGGATACGCCCATCTCGGCTTTCAGTGAAGAGGCCCTGAACACCATTTTATATGGATCGAACGAGGTGTTCAAGGTAAGGCACGAGCGCCTGGGTATTACCAACACCTATACGCTGAATTTTGAAGGGATCGTCCACTTCATCAAAAACCAGTTCGAGGGCAGCTCATCGGGTTCACTGCGCCGCTGGGCAAGCTCCTACATGAACGACAAGCCCTGCCCCGAATGCCAGGGCCGCCGCCTCCTGAAAGAATCCCTGCATTTTTTGATAGACGGGCGGAACATTGCCGACTACGCACAGATGGACCTACGGCTGCTCAGGGAGCAAATGAAGACCCTGCCCCTTTCCCTGGATGAGCGTAAAGGCCGGATCGCTTCTGAGATCTTCAGGGAACTGAGCCTGAGGCTTGGATTCCTGCTGAATGTGGGGCTCGACTACCTGTCGCTGAACAGGCCCGCCCGCAGCCTGTCGGGGGGAGAGAGCCAGCGGATACGCCTGGCTACCCAGATCGGCTCCCAGCTTACCGGGGTGCTTTATATTCTCGACGAACCGAGCATCGGACTGCATCAGCGCGACAACCAGCGCCTGATCGAAGCACTGAAAAGTTTGCGCGACATCGGCAACTCTGTCATCGTGGTGGAACACGACCGCGATATGATACTATCGGCCGACCATGTGGTCGATATGGGGCCCGGGGCTGGCATCAACGGGGGCAGGGTGGTGGCCCAGGGCACCCCCCTGCAGATCATGCAGCATGCTTCCGTTACCGCCGAATACCTGAACGGGAACAGGGAGATCCCCCTTCCGCTTCAGCGGCGGCAGGGAAGCGGGCAATACCTGCAACTTTACGGAGCCAGTGGCAACAACCTGAAGGCAGTCGATCTGATCCTGCCCCTTGGTAAGTTCATCTGCATAACCGGGGTGTCGGGCAGCGGCAAATCGTCCCTGATCAACGAAACCCTTTATCCTGTGCTGGGCAGGCATTACCACCGCCTGGAAAAGGAGGCCCTGCCCTACGACAGGGTGGAGGGGCTGGATCATCTGGACAAGGTCATTGAGATCGACCAGTCGCCCATCGGCCGCACCCCCAGGTCGAACCCGGCCACCTATACCAAGGTGTTTGACGAGGTCAGGAAGCTGTTTGCCGCACTGCCCGAATCGCAGGTCAGGGGCTACAAGCCGGGGCGTTTCTCTTTCAATGTAAAGGGAGGGCGCTGCGAAACCTGCCAGGGAGGCGGGGTCAGGGTGATCGAGATGAATTTCTTACCCGATGTGCACATGCAGTGCGAAGCATGCCTGGGCAAGCGGTATAACCGCGAGACCCTGGAGGTCAGGTACAAGGGGAAAAGCATCAACGATGTGCTCGGCATGAGCATCAGCCAGGCCCTGGTGTTCTTTGAGAACATCCCTTCGGTGGTGTTGAAGCTGAAGACCCTCGAAGATGTCGGCCTGGGTTATGTGACACTGGGGCAGAGCAGCACCACCCTTTCGGGAGGGGAGGCCCAGCGCGTGAAACTTGCTGCCGAACTTTCCCGCCGCGATACCGGAAAGACCCTCTACATTCTCGACGAACCCACTACCGGACTGCATTTTGAAGACGTCAGGGTACTCATGGAGGTGCTTCACCGGCTTGCCGACCGGGGCAATACCGTGCTGGTCATTGAGCACAACATGGATGTGATCAAGGTGGCCGACCATATCATTGACCTCGGCCCCGAAGGGGGGCAGCAGGGTGGACGGATTGTTGGGCAGGGAGCCCCCGAAGCACTGGCAAAGCAAGGACAGGGATATACTTCCGGCTACCTGGCCGCCACACTGGAGGAAGAAGGGCGGCTAAGCGGGGGGCAGCTCGAATTGTAGGTCGTTATACCTGATCCATTGTTCGCGTTCCAGACTGAGCTGGTAGAAATCCAGGCGGTTGTCTTTCAAAATGGCCAGCATCCCGGCATTGAAGGGGATGATGCCATCATAGCCCCCGGGCAGCAACAGAACATAAGGGTCCTGGTCCATGAACTCCCATCCGCCTTCAGGCCCCAGATAATACAACCCCAGCTTCTTCCCGTCTACAACGGCCAGGGTCATGTCGCCCAGGGGGTAGTAGGCCGTTATTCCCGAAGGGATGTGGAAGGTGGCGCCGGGATCGGCCTGCCAGGCCCCGTCGTAAAAGTAATAGAAATCGACCATGCCTTCGGTCTCGACACCGATCACCCCCAGCTCCCAGGGCATGTGGACGGCCAGCAAGCGGTCGTACCGCCCGGGCAACTCAAAGGCGAAATGTTCTTCTTCCCGCCACTGATTATAGGGATCCAGACGGTATACGTGCAGCATCCTGCCTGTAATCACCCCGATGCTGCCCATACCCAGGGCCAGCACCCCCTTGTTGTTTTCGGGGATATGGAAGCGGGAGGCCGGATCCTGGACCCAGAAGCGGTCTTCGTCGTGGTAATAGACGTCGATGGTGGCATCGGTGATGATGCCGATGGTGCCCATGCCGGGGGCCAGGATATGCCAGGCAGCCGGGTTATGGGCCTGTTCTACATTGATGTTGGATGGCCCCGGACGACCGCATCCTGTCACGAGCGTGGTGGCTGCCAGTATGAGAAAGGCAATGGCTTGTTTTTGCATCTCGGGATTATTTATTGCTTTACAGAGGCTTGCGGCTTAAAGGCATGGTCATGCAGCGGGCCCCGCCCCCGCCCCGAGGAAGTTCGGAGCCTTCGATGGTCACCACGTATTTCTGGTATTCGCTCAGGTTGACCCGCCCCTTCAATACATCGGCGGCCCTGATGATGGCAAAGCCTTTGTTGCTCAATGCCTTCAGGGTATGGATATTCCTTGCATAGCCGATGATCTTTCCCGGACCGAGGGCAAAAAAGTTTGCCCCGCTGTGCCACTGCTCCCTTTCCTGGGCCCAGCGGTCATCTTTCCCCCCGCATAAGATCGGTTTGAGATCCATGCCCAGCTTTTTGAGGCCCTCAGTCAGGTCCCTGATCTCCCGGATGAATTTCACCTCTCCTCCTTCCATGTAGATATGCACGGTCTGGTATTTGTTCATCTTCATGATGATGGGTTCGTAGATCATGCAGATGTCGCGGTCGAGCAGGGTAAAGACCATGTCGAGGTGAATAAATGACTCCGGGCTAAGGGGCAGTTCCTGTACCAGGATGTGCTGCTTTTCTTTTTCTCCTTTCAGGTGGTGCAGCATAAAGTCGATCCCCTGGGTGGTGGTGCGCGAACCGATGCCGCAAACCAGGATGTCGTTGCCGGCTACCAGCACATCCCCACCTTCAATGGCTATGCCGGGGTTTTTTTGCCTGCTGGCAGAAGGGTTAATGGTTTTGGTACTGAAGCTTGGGTGGAAATCGAAAATGGCCTCCATGATCAGGCTCTCTCTCATTCGAACCGGCGAGGCCATGGAACCCACAAATACCCTGTCGTATACCGGGATGGCCGCATCCCTGGTAAAGAAAAAATTATGCAGCGGCTTCAGTGAAAACCTTTCCTTGCTCATGTAATGGGTCAGGGAGTCTTTCTGCACCGGAATGCCCTCGATCAATGCCCGGGCCAATTCGTCTGCTTCCATCGACAACAGATAGTCGATGATGCAGTCGCCGCCTTCGTGCTTGCATACCTTTTCGACAAGGCCTTGTTTTACTTTCTGGTTTTTGAGGATCTGGACCAGCAATTTCTCCACCTCGAAGGTGGTGGTCACCTTATCGAGCACACCCTTGAACTGATTGTACTCCTTGCAGGCAACGCCCAGGTTGAGGATGTCGCTGTACAATGCCCGCTCGGCATTTTCTGGGGTCATGTTCTCAACCTCCTGGCCTGGCGAATGGACTACCACACCCTCCAGATCTCCGATTTCGGAGTAAATCTGTATAGGCATTTTTTCCTGCATGGCGTTGTTTTTGTTTTGTACGAAAGGTTTGTCTTAAAACACAAATTTAGCAAATAATAAGTTCTGCCCCTGCCATATTTTTCAGTAAATTTGGGCTTTATCGGCCGCTGCGGTTCTTCACGGGGCGGTGTTGCCAACAACAAGGATATTGAATTATGGTCATATTGTTACTGGGCAATGGGGGCCGCGAACACGCGCTGGCCTTGAAAATTGCCGAAAGCCCCTTTTGCACGAAGCTGTTCGTTGCACCCGGCAACGCCGGTACTGCCATGTGCGGCGAAAATGTGGCATTGGACATCAACGACCACGGGCAGCTATCTGAATTTGTGCTCCGGCATGGCATCGACATGGTGGTAGCAGGCCCTGAGGAGCCCCTGGTCAGGGGGCTTGGCGACCACTTTGCCACATCGGACAATTTAGGTGAGGTGATGTTTGTGGGACCCCCCAGGGCAGGAGCCATGCTGGAGGGCAGCAAGGCTTTTGCCAAGGCCTTTATGGAAAGGCACCAGATCCCCACGGCGGCCTACCGCAGCTTTACCTGCGACAGCCTG
>PWJC01000031.1 GCA_003560165.1 Bacteroidales bacterium | reverse complement strand
TTCGTTCCTTCGTTCATTCGTTCCCCTGGGGCAAAGGTACACATCAGGACGTACATGGCCGCTGGTTTTGCCCCCGGGGTTCTTTCCGGCTCTAAATTATACATAAAATATACATAGAAACATAAAAGCATATGATGCCAACCGGTCAAATCATGACGTAATTTTACGTCAAATTAGATAAATGCCGTATATTTGCCCCTTATAACCCAGAACATTGCCCCATCCAAAAAACCATGATCATGAAAATCACCCCCGAAGCCATTGAAGCATTAAGTCAGGCATTGTCCAATGCCGGTAAGACCGGTGCAGGCATCCGCATCTTTGCCCAGGAAGGTTGCTGCGACCCCTCCCTTCAAATGTCGCTTGTCGAAGAAATGCCCCCGGACCATCAAAGGGTCAACATAGAGAACGTCGACTTTTTTGTCGAGGATAAGGCCCAACCCTTACTTACCGGCGTTACCATCGACTTTGCAGACGGGGGGTTCAGGCTGCTCGGTCTCGAATATCAGGGAGGGTGTTGCTGACCCAATGTCGCTTGTCGAAGAAATGCCTCTGCCCGTTATCTGAGCAGGGATCATTTCCGGTCTGCTTTCCTGTAAATACGCAAAGGGGGGCATTCTTCCCGGATATCTGGCAAATGCTCTATCGGAAAAGGTTCTTTGGCTCCCAGCAGCAGGATGCCCCCGTCGCGGAGGCGCCCTGAAATGCGGCGAAAGACCTCTGTGGCCAACCCTTGAGCAAAATACATTCCGGCCAGGTTTTTGCAAAACACCACATCAAAAGGGCCTTCGGGCATCTGTTCACGGATGTCCTGAAGGCGAAAATCGACCATGCGTTTCGGTTCATTCAACAGGCAATATGCTCCATCCTGCTTCCTGAAGGACCGCTTAAGCCAATCGTGGGGTACATGCTGTACATTACCCCCGGGATAGCATGCTTTTTGCGCTCTTTCCAGCAAATGAGGGTCGGCATCGGTAGCGATCACTTCGATGTCGAGATCCGGGAACTCCGGGCCAAGCCGGTGCCGCCACAACAGGGCCAGGCTGTAGGGTTCTTCGCCCGAAGCACAGCCAGCCGACCAGCAGCGCAGCGTTCGGCTTTCTTTACCGGCCCTTCGTGCCAGATGGGGGAGCAGGTTGTTTTTCAATTCCTCCCAGGAATCCTGATCACGGAAAAACCGGGAAATGCTGATGTGCAGCAACTGATCCAGGACTTCCCATTCGCCGGGATGGGCCAGTAAATATTCGCGGTATTGGCGGTGGTCGCCAAGGCCGAGCTCTTTCAGGCGGGTGTTGATGCGTTTGCAGACCTGCTTCCTTACCTTGCGGTAGCCTTCGGGGCGCATGTCCATAAGCGGAAGGGCCCAGTTTAAAAATCCCTTGCAGTCTTTTGCATTGCCTTCCGGCATGGTCTCCTGAATAATTGCAGGGGGTTACAGCTCCCTGTCCGGTTCATGTTCTCAGATACTGAAGGTATAACCCACCGCAGTACCATCGGGGTAAATACCCTCCATATATACATTTCCCGTATAATCTTCGAGCAGGCTGACAACATGGGCGGGTTCGCTGACATGTACGTTGTTGATCGCCACAATGACAAATCCTTCTCTCATCCCGGCTGCTTGCATGGGGCCGGGCCCCAGACCGATAACCTGAACTCCGCCTGGCAGATTGAACTCCTCCAACAATTCTTCCGGAGCCATTCTGAGGGTGGCTCCAAGCAGTTCTTCCTCCTGCTGCCTGATCAGTTCCTCGTGTTCGTCCATGCTGAGTAGCCGGGCATTCACCTCGCGGCCCCTGCCGTTGCGGATAATTTCGATCCCGATTCTGTCGCCGGGTTGGCGTCGTCCGATCTCCTGCTGCAATTCGCCCGGCGAATCGACCTCCCTGCCTTCCACCTTCACAATAACGTCGCCCCCCCGGATCCCTGCCTCATCGGCCGCACCACCGTTTACCACGTCTTCTACATAGATGCCCCTGATGATTTCCATCCCGGCTTCTTCGGCCAGTTCTTCGGTAAGTTCACGGATGCTGACGCCCAGTATCCCGCGCCTTACCTCACCATAGGCGATGATGTCGTCGGCAACGCTCCTGACGATGGTTGAGGGAACTGCAAATGCCGTACCGATATGGGTGCGCGTGGGCGAGATGATCAATGTCGGAATGCCGACCACTTCTCCTTTAAGGTTGACCAGTGCTCCTCCGCTGTTCCCCACATTCACGGCGGCATCGGTCTGCAGGAACGACTCAACGGGCATGGTGCCCTCCCGGATGACACCCAGGGTACGTTCCTTGGCACTGATAATGCCGGCAGTAACCGACGAGGTCAAACCGAAGGGATTGCCCACGGCAAGGACCCATTCTCCGATCCGCAAATCGTCGGAGCTCCCGAATTCCAGGTACGCCAGGCCCTCTGCATCGATTTTCAGCACAGCGATGTCGGTATTCGGGTCGCTGCCGCTTACCGTGGCAGAAAAACTTCGTTGATCGTGCAGCGTCACTTCTATTTCGTCGGCCTGACTGATCACATGGTGGTTGGTTACGATATGGCCGTCGGCATCCAGTATGACACCTGAACCAAACCCGATGTCTGGCTCAGGTTCTTCTTCTCTGGGGCCAAAAAAATAATCGAGCGGCGAACGGATCTCCCTGCCTTCCCGTTCCCTGATGGTTTTTACATGCACCACCCCATGCACGGTGCGTTCGGCTGCATAGGTGAAATCGAGGTTGTCGGGATTGAAATCCTCGGGCAGGCTGGCCTCCCAGTTCAAATCAGGGGGGGAGTTTGGAGCATTGCCCCGGGCACCGGTATCCATGCGCGAATAGGTAACTGCTGCAATCAGGCCACCCGCCAGGGCAATGGCGAGGTAACGGAATGTTTGTCTGGTATCCATTTTGTGATTTGTTTTTATTATACAATCGAGTCATTTCACAGAGCAGGTATTTCTTCAGGGCCCTGCCTCAGGGTAGTTCCTGCAGAAAGCCCCACATTAGTTGCAGGTACTTTTTCAGGTCGGAGACACTGTATTTGCCCCCTGCTTCGTTGGTTATGCCGATGGCCGACACTTTGGCCCTTACATTGGCCCGGTAACTTTTGTAATAGGTAAACAGGGCCTTTGAATCGGCATCCTCAGAGGTCCCGAATGCCTCCAGGTAGCTGCGGTAAAAATAGCCGGCGGTGTCTTTTCCCGAATAGAAATCGAGGTCAACGCAAAGAAATGCGATCTCGTTCAGCACATCGATATGCCGGAGTTTTTCGCTGAATTCGATGCAGTCGAAAATGACCGGGTCGTCGTATAAAAAGACATTGCTTGCGTTGAAATCGCCATGTCCGTCTCGTTGAAAACCGCTGATGACCCGTTCGTTCAGGTAATCCCTATGGGCGTTCAGGTATTCTGCCGATAACTCCACGCTGCGATGGAGCCTGTCTCCCCAATCCTTACCGGCCATGTGTACGATGTTTTCGCGCTGCAACAGAATGTCGGCGTATTCTTCCTGGAAACCGGCCGTATTAAATGCTGCCTTGATCACCTGGGTGTCCTGGTGAAAGCGGGCTATTTTCTGCGCCAGCGTTTTCAACTGTGCTTTGCTGACCCCGTTCTTTTGTAGCAGCCTGTCCATTTCCTTTTCCCGGTCCATGCGTTTCATCTGTACGGCATAATCCAGCACCCTTTCGTCTTGCTTTTCCTGCTTGCCAAATACCCTTTTGTCAGTCAGGGGGAGCACCCCCAGGTACATATCCGGGGCCAGTCGTCTGTTAAGCTTTACTTCCTCCCGGCAATAGTGATTGCGCTTTTCGGGTGACGAAAAATCAAGGAAGCTGTACTTAACGGGCCGCTTGATCTTAAAGGCATATTCGCCCGAAAGCGCAATCCACGAGATATGAGTTTCCAGCAGCCTGGCATCCCTGCATGAGCCGGGAAAACGGCACTGATCGATCATCTCCTGAAGCTGTTCCTTATCCATCCGTATGGCGTATGGTGTGGTCGATCATTTCCTGCACCCCCTGTTTGTCCGACCAAAGTATTAAATGGGGTTCGTCCATGGGCTCAAAGGCCCTCCTGATCTTCTGATAGGCTGCATATCCGGCCTCACTGTGATCGCGCGGAGCCCTGAGGCGTTCTTTCACCGTTTTTTCTTCCGCCCTGATCTCAATGAAAAAAACAGTCTGCCCCAGACTTTCTGCTTTCTGTCCAAAGCGCATTCTCCGGCTTTTAAGGTGAAAAGTGCCGTCGATGACCACGTCAGAATTACCCGGGACATATTTTTCCATTTCATTCAACAATTGTGCATACACCCTTTCTTTTTCATGCTCCTGGTATAGCCCCTTTTTGTTCATCCTTTCGCGGATGATGTCGGTATTCAGGTATGCTGCGCCCAGTTGCTCAGCCAGGCGTTTTGAAAAAAACGTTTTTCCCGTGCCGGGAAGCCCAAATACAATGAATATCATTGAAGACTGTTTATGCTCCGCATCCGGACCGGAAGTTTTGCAAGGGCAAGCTGCCCCGGATGCACCTTAAGCTCTGTCCAAATCTCATTCCGTAACCCATGGTCAGGGCAGGAGGGAGGTTGGTCAATTTTGTAAAGAACAGAAAATCATACGGATAAGTGTATTCCGGGAGAATGCCCAGGCTAGCTGTCGTGCCGGCCAATGCTCCCCTCTGTGTAAGTCATTTCCCAGTTGGGAAAAATAATCACATGGAATATAAGAGGGTGGAAGGTAGGATGTGGAAAGCAGCGTTTAAAAATAAACTAACAGTCACTCATGCGGATTTCACTGTGCCCGGCTTCCTTTGCCGGGATTGCTGACAAGGCCACAAAGAACTCCCAACGGTGAATGCGATGACATGTTAAAGGGTTTCTCAGTTTTCCAAGGCAGACTCCGGCCTGAGTTCAGAGGTAAAGTGAAACAGTATCCCGGGAAAGGCCTGCCTGGTTACGTTCAGCATCCATTCGCTTTCAGCCAGAAATACCGGACGATTCTCCTTGTCCCAGGCAATATGCTGCCCCCTTCCCGTCAAAAACTTCTCCAGGGTATTTTTGTCGCTGGCTGTAACCCAGCAGGCCTTGTAATAGTTCAGGGGAATAAGGGAGCAGGAAGCGGCGTATTCGTGCAGCAACCTGAAGCGGATTACGTCGAACTGCAGTTCGCCCACCGTCCCGATGATCTTGTTATTTCCAGGCTGTTCGATGAACAGCTGGGCAACCCCTTCGTCGGTCAACTGCCGGAGGCCTTTTTCCAGTTGCTTGGATTTCATCGGGTTATCGTTTATCACCTGCTTAAATAGTTCAGGTGAAAACGAGGGGATGCCTTCAAAGCTAAGCTGCTCGCCTTCGGTCAGGCTGTCCCCGATCTTGAACTGACCCGTGTCGTACAATCCGACCACATCGCCCGGATAAGCCTCCTCGACGAGGCTTTGTTCGCCAGCCATAAAACTGGTTGGTCCCGAAAAACGGATCTGTTTGCCGAGCCGTGTATGGGTGTAGAATTTATTTCTCACAAAACGCCCTGAAACCACTCTGCAAAAGGCGATCCGGTTGCGGTGGTTGGGATCGATGTTGGCGTGGATCTTGAAGACAAAGCCACTGAATGACTCTTCGCCGGGCTGAACTGTTCTTTGCCGGGTTTGGCGGGCGGCTGGGGGAGGTGCAATGCGCACGAAGGTGTCGAGCAATTCCCTGATCCCAAAATTATTGATGGCGCTGCCAAAGAAAACCGGAGCCAGATAGCCTTCCCTGTAAAGGCTTTCGTCAAAGGCTTCGTATACCCCTTCGATCAGATCCGCCTCTTCCCTGAGTTTGCGGGCGGCCTCTTCGCCGATGATGCCGGGCAAGGCAACATCGTTCAGGCCTTCGACCCATTGCATCTTTTCGGAGATCGCGGTTTTTTCGGGTGCGAAAATGCGCATCCCGGCCTGGGTCAGATCGTATACCCCCTTGAATTCCCGCCCCATGCCAACAGGCCAGGTCATGGGCCTGGTGTGTATATGCAGTTCCTTTTCTATTTCTTCGAGCAGAATGAAGGGATCCAGCCCGTCCCTGTCGAGTTTGTTGATAAAGACCAAAACGGGTGTATGCCGCATCCGGCAAACTTCCATCAGCCGCCGGGTCTGCTCTTCCACTCCCTTGGCCGAATCGATCACCATGATCACGCTGTCGACGGCCGTCAGGGTGCGGTAGGTGTCTTCGGCAAAGTCTTTATGACCGGGAGTGTCCAGAATGTTGATCTGATATCCGCGGTAATTGAAACCCATCACCGAGGTGGCCACCGATATGCCTCTTTGTTTTTCAATTTCCATGAAATCGGAGGTGGCCGTTTTGGTGATCTTGTTGCTTTTTACTGCTCCGGCAGTATGAATGGCTCCTCCATAGAGCAGGAGTTTTTCTGTCAGGGTGGTCTTACCGGCATCGGGATGGCTGATGATGCCGAATGTCTTTCTTCTGCTGATCTCTTGGTATGTGTTCAAAATCCTCCTCGTAATGGGGTGCAAAGGTAAGGAAAATTTTCCGGACTGAACTTATGCTTCGCCGAATTCACCGATCGGCCGGTGCTTGTCCGACCATAAAAAAACGGTATTTTTGCAACTAAAGAAATGAACCGGACAACCTACATCATCTTCGTTTTGGCCCTGATGCTGGGCTCATGCCGTTTTGCCTCCGAAAAAGCGGCTGAAGAGGGACGTTCCCTGTATGTGATCCATGCCGGCAGTCTGACCCAGCCTGTACAGGATATGGCCAGGGCCTTTGAACAGGAACATCCCGGGATCGGGATATTTACCGAGGCCTGGGGAAGCAAGGCCGGCGCCAGGCGGGTGATCGAGTTTGAAACTCCGGCCGATGTGTTTTTATCGGCCGATTACATGGTCATTGAGAACATGCTCATCCCCGAACATGCTTCCTGGTACCTGCCGTTCGCCACCAACGAAATGGCCATTGTATATACTTCCGATTCAAGATATTCTGACCGGATACATACCGGCAACTGGCCGGATATCCTGCTCAGGGATGACATCGGCTATGCCCGCAGCAATCCCGATCACGATCCCTGCGGGGTACGCAGCGTATTTACCATTCAGCTGGCAGAAAAAAAATACGGGCTGTCCGGTTTTTCCGATCGATTGCTATCGAAAGACGTCCACAACATCAGGCCCAAGGAAACCGATCTGATCGCCTTGCTCGAAGTGGGGCAGGTGGATTATATCTTCCTGTACCGAAGCGTGGCCATGCAGCACGGGCTCAAATACCTCCGCCTGCCCGACAGCCTCTCGCTCGGAAATCCCGCATTAAATAACTGGTACCGACTGGCCAGCCTCGAAACCCTGGGTGCCCGGCCCGGGGAGACCATTACCGAGTACGGGGAGGCTATGGTATATGGGCTGACCATCCCTCACCGCACACGCAATAGTCAGCTGGCCGAAAAATTCGCGGCCTTTGTCATGGATCCGGATAGGGGAGGGCGAATCATGCAGCAGGCCGGGCAGGGCAGGGTCAGGGATTTTGACAACCCTTATGCCGCAGGGGTTCCCGAAAGCCTGCGCAAATATCCAGAACGCTGACTTCGGGGTCCGGCATGATTTAAGTCCTTTTTTGGTATGAAATAGATCGAACCGGAATACAAAACAGGAGAAATCATTCGAAAACAAGTGGTTGCAGCTTTTAGATCACTTATTGACGGCTGCGGAAACGAATACCGCTTTTTTTTGGCCGATTATTTAATTAATTGCTGCAATTTTGTTACATTTGGATCATCTGTTTTTATGGATATGTTGTTGGGTTTTAACCGCCGGGCTGATCGGTTAAAGCCTGCCTAACCTGATAAATATACGAGGGCTTGACTATTTCTGCTTCATTACCGCAACACCTTCTGCAGAACAAATACACCAGGCCGGATTTTGGCCAGCAGCTTCCCATGGGCTTGCTGGTGTTCGATGCCGAATTCCGTCTGTGGAACTGGAACGGCCCGGCTACCGATCTTTTTGGTTTATCCCGGAAATCTTCTCCCGGACGCTGCCTGACGGATCTCATGGTTCCTTTAGACGAAGCCCGCGCACTCATATGCTGGAAAGAGCAACTAACAGACCAGGCTAGGGCCCTTACCCTGATGTTCAGCAACAGGCACCAGCAGGGTGCCCCCCTTCTCTGCAACTGGGTTACCTTCAGGCTGGGTCCGGGCACCGATGGGGAACCCCTGTTTTTGTCGCTGGTGGAAAGAAGCAGCCTGCCCGGAGCACACACCCTGTACGCGGGTCAGCACGAACGCCGCCATGAGTTGAATGCACTGAGTTTTCATGCAATTTATGATAGCGAAACCGAGGTATTCACCTACGTAAGCCCGGCTGCCCTGCAGTGGTGGTCGGCTCTTCACGGGGTGGATGCCGGGATGCCCTCCGCCATACTGAGGCTGATCCCCGAAAGGGAGCGCAAGTCATTCGTACGCGGGTTCCTTGCCCAAACCAGGAAAAGGTCAGGTTTCGGTATCAGTTGCGAACTTTACCCCGAAAACACTGACAGTTATCTCCTGCAGATGAAGGGGCAGCCACTTGACCTTCCACGGAGTGCCCTGTACGTTTTTGAGGTGCAGATAAAAAGCAATGACCGGCCAGCCCCCCCCGGGCTGACCAGGGAACTTGATCTGTTCAATGCCCATCTGCACACCCGGCAAAACCGGCTGGAAGTGCTGGGTGAGCTCAGTTCGGGCATCATGCACGATTTTCGTCAGCCCCTGGGCGTGATCAAGGCCAGCATTGAGAACATCCAGCTGGTGCTGGGATCGGATAAGGTTACCACCGCATACCTGAGTGAAAAATGCATCACCGTCAACAACAGCCTTGACAAACTGCATGCGCTGATGGACGAAGTAAGGGTGCTTGCATCCGGAAGTGACAGTCAGGGGCTGGTCAATATCCGTCTCTCCGATGTCCTGCAGCAGGTGATTCATTATTATGGCATGTATTTCATCAGAAACCGCATCCGCCTTGTTTCTGATATCAGCAAGGAAGGGACCCTGATGGTCGGCAAAAGGGAATGGCTGGTGGCCATCATTGCAAACCTGATGATCCTTGCCAGGGAGTCGGTAAACGGCAGGGCCCTGGATCCGGGCCAGGAAGATTACCAAAAAGAGATCAGGGTGAGTAGCCGTGAAAATGGCAACAGGGTTGTTTTCGAAATTTCGGACAATGGACAGGGAAAGCCTCCCGGAAAACTTTCAGAGTACCTCGATGCGCTCAACAGAAATCATGGCCGGGAAAGGAAGTCCATAAGTAAAAAAAGCTATCTGGACAAAATGAAAGGACGACTGGAGACCGAAACCCGGAACTTCGGCCACAACCAGGTCCGGATCAGTTTTCCCCTGGCGGGAAATCAACACAATGGGTGAGTCAATGGAACAACTGAAGATCTTATTGCTTGAAGACGACGATGCCTTGCGCGGAGAATTGAGCGAATTCTTCGACGGGCTCAGCTGCCTGTGTTATTCGGCCGCAACCCCGACAAAAGCCTTCGAGCTGCTCGATACGGCTGAAATCGACATTGCCATTGTCGATATTTTCCTTCCGGAGATGAACGGCCTGGAAGTGTTGAAGATCATCAAGGACAAATATCCTGCGATAGAAAGCATTGCCATAACCGGACACGGCGACATGCCTACTGTTATCGAAGCCTTTCGTGCAGGTGCTACTGACTTTTTTAATAAACCGCTTAGTCTCTTCGACATCAAAGACTCATTGCAGCGCACCAGGAAACACACCGAGCTCCAAAACAAGCAGAAATACATCGACCTGAAGTACAACCTGGTGTCGAAAAAGCTCAAGAGTCAGTTTGGTCTCGAGATCGCAGGCAGCAGTGCGATCATGAAAAACATCATCAACCTGGTGTCCAAGGTGTCGGAAACCGATTCCACTACCGTATTGATCACTGGCGAAAGCGGAACGGGCAAGGAGCTGATCGCAAGGAGCATCCATGCCATGAGCAACCGGAGCGAAAAGTACTTCCAGAGTGTCAATTGTTCGGCCATTCCTGAAACATTGTACGAAAGCGAGTTCTTCGGACATGAAAAAGGTGCCTTTACCGGGGCAGATTCCAACACCACCGGTTGGTTTGAGTTGTCTAACCATGGTACACTTTTCCTCGACGAAGTCGGGGAACTCCCCCTGAATGTGCAGGCAAAATTCCTGAGGGTGCTCGACGAGAAGATCATCAACAAGGTAGGGGCCAAAAAGGGGATCCGCATTGATCTGCGGATCATAGCAGCCACCAATCAGCCCCTGGAAGACATGGTCGAAAAAAAGAGCTTCCGCGTTGATCTCTACCACCGCTTGAATTCCTTTGTTATCCACCTTCCTCCTTTGCGGGAACGAAAGCAGGACATCCCCGATCTGATCAATTATTACGTGGATTATTTTTCCGGGCAGATGGGCAAAAAAATCGCCGAGGTGGAAGACAAGGTTTATACGGCCTTTTCGGATTATTACTTCCCTGGCAATGTAAGGGAGTTGAAGAACATGATCGAACAGGCCATCATCCTTTGCGAAAATCACATCCTGGAATTCCGCCATATAAAAAACACGCAGAAAAGACCGGTCCCCCTGCCCGATGCCCTGGACGACCACCAAAGCCTGGATCTTGATACCATCGAAAAGAGAGTGATCACCAGGGCCCTTCAGAAATGCCACTTCAATAAGTCTAAAACTGCCCGGCTGCTGAATATTTCCCGGCAGGCATTGGACCGGAAAATTCAAAAATACGGCATCACCGAAGAGACCAGCCATCGTTAACGACCTTCGTGTCCGTTTTTATTTTATCTTCAGGAAACTCCTTTTTTTCTCAACTCACAGACCCTGCATTGACATCGGATATGCCCAAAAGCCGTCATATGCCCGTTTTTGGTCTATCCTGACTGAAAACTCTAACTGTCTGCTTTATAGCATTTTCCTGCTTTCAGCCCTTGGCAACTGCCCATATACGGTCAGTCCTGAACTCCCCCCTTCTTGCTGAACAGTTCCTTATGTCCTGATATACAGCACCATATGAGATTGGCACAAAATTGGTAGGAGTTGAATGTGGGTCGGTTCCAATACGTTCCGTTAACTGAGGAGAGCAAGGTATGGTGGCTACTAAAAAAATGTTGATTCTTGACGACGATCCCGTATTTAGTTTTTTATTGGGAAAAATGTCAAAGGGTACAGCCTATGCCCCCACCACAGCCGAAACGCCCTCAGAGGCATTCCGCATCCTCGATGAAGAAACCATTGACCTCGCCATGGTGGACATCATCCTCCCCGAAATGAGTGGCATACAGTTTATTAAGACCATTAAGGACCGTTACCCGGAAATGGGTATATTGGCCATGTCGGCCAAAGGCGATATGGATACGGTAATCGATGCATTGAGGGCAGGGGCCTCCGACTTCCTCACCAAGCCAATTGGCCCCCAAGACCTGCAAAATTCGATCAGGCGGTCGCACCGGGTCAGAGAACAAAACATCCGGAAAAGAGAGAGAGACCTATCCGGAATGGGCAGGGATTCCATTCAGTTGCCTTACGAACTTGTCTCTCCCCGGCTTAAAAAACAACACGGCCTGGAAATCGTTGGTTCCAGCAAGCCAATGAAGGAAGTGTTCAACCTGGCATCGAAGGTATCCCGCAGCGAAACGACATCGGTGCTGATCACCGGAGAGAGTGGAACCGGCAAGGAATTGATCGCCAGAAGCATTCATGCCATGAGCTTCGGCAATGCCCAGCTATTCCATCATGTAACCTGCACGGCCATACCGGAGAATTTCTTTGACAGCGGTTTGTTTAATCAGCACATCGACTTCCTGGCCAGGGAAAATCATAAAACAACGGACAAAACACCCTTGGGTCAAAAAGGAAGCCTCTACCTGGACAAGGTCAGTGAACTTCCGCTGAATGTCCAGGCCAGGCTTCTCTCACTTTTAGAATACAAAGGAATCAGCAATGAAGGCGGTGTGGAGAGAATTGGCCAGGGGCTTCGTTTCATGGCTTCCAGCATACAGCCACTGTCCGATCTGGTCTACCACAAACAGTTCCGGGCCGAATTGTACCACCGCCTCAGTGCCTTTGTCATCGACATCCCTCCTTTGCGCGAACGAAAGCAGGACATCCCCGACCTGATCAATTACTATGTGAAGGCTTTTTCCACCAGGTTCAAAAAAAGCATCATGGAAGTGGACAACAGGGTGATTGAACTGCTCACCGACTATCCTTTCCAGGGCAATGTGGTGGAACTGAAAAACATGATTGAACAGGCGGTAATTCTCTGCGACCTGGAAGTATTGGAACCCCGCCATATCAATCTGTCCGACAGGAAATCAGACATTCTCACGGCCGAAAAACAGAAAAAACAGAACTACGACCTCAATCAGATTGAGAGAGACACCATTACCAGGGCCCTGCTGAGCTGCCGTTTCAACAAATCAAAAACGGCCCGGATGCTTAACATATCACGCCAGGCACTTGACCGCAAGATACAGAAATACCGCATAGGAAGCGATACCAGCCTGCTCAGCTGAAAAGGGATCAAATCAGGGGCAATTTGCCAAAAAATTGTACTTTTGAGCGAGTAAACGGGCTTTGTCCCAATACCCCCCTGATGGAAGAAAAGGAATCCAAACACGATAGTCCCCCCGGGCAGGAGGGGACCATACTGGTGGCCGAAGACGTCATTGAGAATTTTTTGCTCCTCAAGGCCATGTTGACCCATTATGGCCTCAGGGTACTGCATGCATCCAATGGAAAGGAGGCGGTCAGGTTTTGCGAGGAACATCCTGAAATCGACCTCATCCTAATGGATTTGCAAATGCCTGAGCTAAACGGGCTGGAAGCCTCCCGTATCATAAAATCCAGCCATCCCGATCTGCCAATTATTGCCGTATCGGGCTATTCGGTGGGTGGGGAGCGCGATCTGGCCCTGGAATACGGTTGCTCCGATTTGATCGCCAAGCCATTTTCCATCAGGGAGCTGATCTCCAGGGTAGGCCGTTACGTACCACTCAGACCCCCCCCACCCCTTTAAACACCGGATTCCCCTATGGCCCGGCCGGAAGAACCTGTCGGGCATTATTCCGGTTTATAGTTGTTCATAATCCTGCCCACGGCCTGCAACAGCCATCCTGGTTTTTGCAGAATGCCAAAGCGGCTCTCAGGTGGTTTTGCCGGCCATACCCGCCGGCATACCAAGGATCGCTACAGGTGATCGCGGGCTATTTGTTCGTTCCATGTTTTGGAGAATACCCGGTTGCCGGCTTCATAGGCATCCAGGGTGGCGTGGATATAAAAATACCTTGTGTCGGAGGTGAGTACGGTATGTGTTTTGGTCATGATATGCCATTTGCCCCGCTTCATGCTTTTGCGGCTGCTGGTCTCTGCCCTGACCGATTCGAGCGAATCGGCCCGTACCGAGTAGCTTTCCTCGATTTTTTGCTCGACCTCCAGGCCGATGTTTTTCAAAAAGTAGTTGCCTTCGTCCTTGACCACCTTCATCTCGGTTTCGTCGGCAATGAGGTCGCGGTTTACCTTCCATTCATAATAAGGGGCATGGATTACCTGCTTTTCAGAAGAGGGAAGGGCTCCAAGGGGAGGGCCGAATGCGCCGACGGCTTCGCCCTTAGCGCTCAGCAGGGGAAGATCGAGATAACTTTCTTCGCCGTATACGTGCATCATGACCAGTTCAGGGGGTGGCCAGGCCAGGGGGAAATACGAGGTGGAAATCGAAAGCCGGATCTGGTTCCCTTTCGGAAAAACATGCCCGATCTCGTTCAGTTTCACGTCGATCCGGTACTTTTCCCCGGGCTTCAGCTTTTTGGGGTCCTCGTGGCTTTCGCGGTGGCATAGGTTGAGTATCCCATAGGTGACCCGGGTGGCCTTTCCATCGGGCGCCACGTCCGAAAGCCTGACCGCGATCATGGCCACGGGACGGTTGACCTTAAGTTGAAGCCTGGCTACCGGCATTCCGATAATGTGCACCTCCTCATCAAGCGGCCTGCTGGTAAACACCAGGCCACCCCCGTCCTCGTTCCTCTGATCGCCCGGCAGATCGGGCGGGGCCGAGTAGGAACACCATTTTCCGGCAAACATTCCCAGATCCAGTGGCGATTGCACCCACAGGGCCTTGGGTTCCCTGCTTTCCGAACGCCGGGTCTTCAGTACATGGTCGTTGTACAGCACATAGCGCCTGTTTTTTACCTTTTCGGAAGGCCAATCATTAAGCCCGAGCCAATATCCCGGTCTTTGCTCATAGCTGGTAAAGGGGTGGATGCTTTCCTGCATAAAGGCCTTCAGGACCGGTTCCTTATCGATACCCGTTTCCTTATTCTTCAGCCACTTGTCCCACCAACGGATGCATTCCTGCAAAAAACCGATGGCCGGGCCGGGGATCCCGTCGTGGGGGTAACGGTGACTCCATGGGCCCACCAATCCCATCCTGGGCACCTTCAGATGCTGCAGCATTCTGAAAACGGCATTGGAGTACCCGTCGGCCCAGCCACTTACGGCCATGACAGGGCAACGGATATCTTCGTAGTTTTCGCAGACGGAGCCATGCTTCCAGAAATCATCGCGGCGCTGGTGCTCAAGCCAGTCCTTTAACCACATGCCGCTCTTGTCGAGCCGCTCCATCCAAAGATCCCTCCATTTTTCTCCGGCAATGGCCGGGTCGGGAGGGCTGGAGTTCCGGTCGAACATTACGGAAGCCCATGAAAGATTGTCGCCCAGCAGGCAGCCGCCCATATAGTGCACGTCGTCGGCATACCTGTCGTCGGTTGAACATACGGTAATAACCGCCTTAAGGGCTTCGGGCCTGCGGGCTGCAATCTGAAGGCCGTTAAAGCCGCCCCAGGAGATGCCGATCATGCCTACGTTACCGTTGCACCACTTCTGTGAGGCAAGCCACTCGATGATCCTTTCCCCATCGCTTAATTCCTGCTCGAGGTACTCGCCTTTAAGCAGCCCCTCCGATTCGCCGCTGCCACGGATATCCACGCGGACTCCGGCATAGCCGTGGCCCGCAAAATAGCGGTGGTTTACCTCGTCGACAAGGCGTTTGACATCCCTTTTCCTGTAGGGGATGTATTCCAGGATAGCCGGAACGGGCTTTCTATAGGCCGACTCGGGAATCCACAGCCGGGCAGCCAGCCGGGTTCCGTCGGGCATGCCGATCCAGATGTTTTCGATTTCCTGGATCTTTTCGGAAAAATCATTGGTATAATCCATACAGTGTCAAGATTTAAGCGGGAACTGCAATGGGCAGTTTGTCCGGGAGTATTTTGGCTTCCACCTGGTTAACCCCACCGAGGGCCTCGCCGTCCACCTGAAAGGGCAGGAGATCGTTGCTGCCGATGATCGCATGCCCGGTCTGCATCATTTCCACAAAATCAGGATTCAGGCTTTCGGGTCTCCAAAGTGTTTTCGTCATTTCCAGAACGTCGATCGATTTGAATACCAGAACCTCGAACCTTCCGTCACTGATGCTTCCATGGGGGTTGATCTCCGCTCCGCTCCCAAATTTGCCGGCATTGGCAACAAATACGTCCACGGCCTGGAAGTTTCGCCGCTGCCCGTCGATCTCCACCCAAATATCAAAAGGGTACTGCTGATTGATCAGGCTGGGAATGATCTGAAGCGCATAACCGAGTTTGCCGCGGATGCTGAACTCTTCAAAATTCTTCACCACCTCTGCATTGAGGCCCACATCGGCCAGGTGCACGCAGATCCTGCCGTTTACCTTCAGTATGTCCGAGTTGATGAATGAATCGCCCAGGGCCACCCTGATCTGATCGCCCAGGTTTTGGGGCAGGCCAATGCTTGCCGCCATGCCGTTGCCCGATCCGGCAGGGATGATTCCCAGGGGGAGGTCTTTCCCGTAAAGGGCGGTAGCGGCAATATTGACCAGGCCGTCGCCACCGGCCACCAACACCCTGGATGGCCTCCACGAGTCGATGATGCTGCCGATCATTCCGGCATCGCTCTGGCCGGTGGTTTCGATCTCACGGAAGCTGCCGCCCATTTGTCCCACCATGGCCCTGCATCGATCCTTAATTTCGGATTTGGCGGTATTGCCCGAGATCGGGTTGACCACCAGCAAAACACGTTTTGTCGCCGGCATGTTGATGGTTTCATTCAAAAACATTAATTTAGAAAAAACCTGCGAAACAAACAAAAAAACCGGGTCAGCTGCCCGTGAATTCGTCCGTAATGAAAGTAGATCTGAAATTATACCGGGGATATGTAAACGAAAACCATCTGGTGGTCTTTGGCCATGTGTTCAGGTCATGGGCTCCCGATAAATACCGTCTAGACCGCAAGGGAATCAGGCATGCCTTTTCCATCATCCATATGTTCCGGATCAGGCCCCTGGGCAATGTGAAAGTCAAATTGGTGTTCCATGGTACAGAGGTGAGGACCAAAACCATGGAAGACGGCTATTTTCGTTTCGACATTCCTTTCACCAACAAACTTGAAAGTGGCTGGCACCCCTATCAGGTGGTATGTGAACTGGAACCCTTCGGAATAATTGAGCAGGGAGAGCTGCTGAAACCTTACCGGGGCAGGCTGGGCATTATTTCCGATATCGACGACACCTTTCTGATCTCCCACAGCACAAGCTTGTTCAGGAAAATATACGTGATGCTGTTACGGAACATCAACAAGCGAAAGATCTACCAGGACGTGGTCAGGCATTACCAGGCATTGAGTGTGGCCGGACAGAACAGCAGGGAAGCTTCCAACTCCTTCTTTTTTGTTTCCAGCAGCGAATGGAACCTCTATGATTTCATTCAGCAGTTTGCCGGGATCCACGAATTGCCAAAGGCCGTGATCAAGTTGAAAAGGATTAAAACGGGCATCCGCGATTTTATGTTCACCGGAAGGGGGGATCACGATCATAAGTTCGTAAAGATCAAAGACATCATCTCATTTTATCCGGACCTCGAATACGTCCTGCTGGGCGACGATTCGCAAGCCGATCCCGAAATTTACGAAAAGATCTGCAAGGTGTTCCCGAAAAACATCCGGGCTGTTTATATTCGTCAAACCGGAAAAAATGAAAAGAAAAAAGCCAGAAAGATCATGCAAAATATCGACTCCCTTGGCGTGTCCACCTTTTATTTCAACGACAGCATCCAGGCCATTTCCCATTCGAGGCAGGTAGGGGTGATCTGACCCGGTGCCTGTGATCAGGAGTCGATCCCGATATCCAGAAGTTCGATCAGGTGTTCGTATTTTTGGTATAATTCCTTTTTAGATCCGGCTCCCATATGGATGTTGACCAGATTGCAGCTGTAGGCATCCTGACCGGCCATCTCCGACAATTTCTGGCCTTCTTGGGCCAGGATAAATATCAGGGCATCAAACTCCTTTTCAAGCTCCTTTACCCTGTCTGTGGAAGGCAGACGGGTCACTCTTCCTTTTTTGGTGAATACCCGGTAATGCAGCTTGCCGGCAATCGGGTATTTCCCTTGCTTCCGCTCCATTTCCGGTTTTCGCCCCAAAGCCGTCTTGACCAGGAACTGGTGATTCGACCTTCCGTGCACCTTTTTGAATATCTCGCTGTGGGATTGTGAGATGCGGGTATTTACCTCAAGCAGCCAGATCTGATCGTTTTGGCTGTCATAATAGTATTCGAGGTTGAAGGCGGAGTTATCGTATCCTACCTGCCCGATGACCTTTTCGGTGATCTCCATGATCCTTTTTTGGATATTCCCGGGGAGTTCACTGGGTGTGAGGTATGCAAAAAAGGAAGAATGGTTTTCGTAGGTTTCTGAATCGAAAAAACCATGCTGGCAGACTTCTCCTTCAAATACATAGCCTTCGACGGTTATCTGCTTCCCCGAAATGATCTCTTCGGCAACACAGTAATTTCCATCGATGCGTTTCATCTCACCGGGCAGGGCCGACAAATCGGCCAGGGATAAAATATGGTTGAAGGGTTTGGCAAAATACCCGATATGCTGCCTGGTCTGTTTCAGGGCCTTGTCGAGTTCTTCCTGATCCTGAATTTTAAAACCCAGCTGACTGCCGTATGAGTTGACAGGTTTGAGCCAGAAGGGCAGTTCGAGTCCCATCTCTTCAATGCGGTAGTCCTTATTCGGATCGATCGCGGTAAAACGGGGGATATTACCCGGCACTACTTTTTGTTGTTCGACCCGGCTCCAGTATTTGTGTTCGCAAAGCAGGGCGCTCAGCAGTGAGGGGCTTCTTAAACCGTATTCCTGACAAAGGGTGAAGGTCATCAGCATGGCCGGGTCGAAAAACGCAATAATGGCGTCGATGCTTTTATCGAAACTATCGAGTTTTTCCCTTGCCCGGGCAAGTTTTTCGGCAAAGTCTATTTGCTCCCCTTCCACCAGCAGCACGATCTCCTTCATCGGAAACAACCCGATAAAATTATAATCGGCGGCGTGCTCTATGGATTGGAGTTCTTTAAGGTTGTAGTCGTCCAGGCCAAACACAAAGATGTTTTTCTTCATCGCAGAGGAAGGTTTTCTGTGAAAATACGATAAATTAACCAGAAAATAAAGCCTGTTTGTTAGCTGTCTGCCCTATAGGCCGATAATGCCGGCCTGGTAAAGCTGCTCCATGAAATTGATCAGGTCGCGCAGATCGGTAGGGTGGGCCTGCTGGGCGTCCATCATTTTCTTGATGGTCAGCACAGAATTTTCGCCGTTGACCAGCCGGGCGATCTCGTTGCGGTCTATCCGGCTGTGAACAGGGTAACGGGAAACTGCCTCTTCGGGCAAAGCGCCCAGACTTTCCTGCAAAATATTCGGTCCTCCCTTAAGGATTCCATCGGCCAGGGCAGGACGCATCCTTGCGGCCAGTTGCTCTGTTTCGTTCAGTACAATGGTTACAGAGGGTTCCCCCAGTCTGGCCGCTTTTGCCTTCATCTGTGCTTCCAGGGCTTCCAGATGGGCATTGCCCACCGCCGTCACAACGGCTTTCAGGGCATCCAATTCCTTTTTCACGGCGGCTTCGGATGTGGCCAGTTCAACCACCGACCCCAGGGTTGCCAGTTCATTGGCTATATGGGCCTCCAACAGCCAGGTGGCTCGTTTGTATTGCTCCTGAAGTTGTCCGCTGCCGGATTGCCCTACCATGTCCATGGCTACGGTAAACTGGTGTCCCAGCCTTCTGCTTGCGTTGCCTGCCGTTTCGCCAGCAATGCGCATGGCCACCTCATCGTCGGCATTGGCAATGGTATAGGCTGCGGCTGCCCCGATAACCACTGCCCGCCGGAGCTGAGTGGGATCGGCCTTGTTGGCGATGTCGCCCGAGGTATGATACCAAAGATCCGGCCAGGCGATCATCATCACTCCCGGAATGCGCACCCCAAAGTCATTGAACACTACATGGTCGGAAGAACCGTAATGGGTCTCGATGCTGTAATGAAAAGGCTCGTCGGCTCCGAAGGGGGCCACAATGCGGTGTGGCACATTGGGCACTTCACGCCGGTTTTGCAACCGCTCCCTGTTGCCCTCGCCAACGAAGCGGAAATAATTTTCCACCACATCGTTAACATAATGGGCATTTCCGAAGGTGGTGCGCATCAGCGAAAAATAGGCGTTGTGCAGGCTCAGCCATTCGCCTACCATGTCCATGTTGATGTTGCAGTATGCGTGCCTTATTTCGTCGAAGTTGGCAGCCACCCAGGGCCTGGTGCCCGAGAATTCAGGGCCCCATACAAAGCGTATGCTGCGTCTGGGCCTGGGCAAACGTCCCTCTTCTATCAGGGTGTTCAGTACCCGTGCCACTTCCAGGATGGCGGCGCCTCCCGATTTGTTGTCGTTGGCCCCTTGTTTGACCAGACCTTCAAAAATATGGGCCGAGAAGATCACGGCAATCTCTTCGGGATCCGTGCCCTGGATAATGGCCTCCACATTCTGTATTTCGTAGGGTTCCATGCTGGTTTCCACCAGGGCATGGACCAGGATCTCCTCTCCGCGGCCAAGGCGCTCCATCAACAAGCTGCCCTCACGAAAGTTCATCTGAAAGGCAAAGCCGGCCGGGATGCTTTGCCCGGTTTCCGGATGCTGAACAGGGGTGATTCTGGCTTCGGGTATCTGGAGTGGATCTATTGTATTCCTCGAGGTGCTGATGGCTACCACTCCCAGGGCTCCCGCCCGGCGGGCATTGGTATGAAGCAGCCCGGCATGGGCATGGCCCACGGCGATTTTGCCTTTCACACCGGCCATTTCCATTTCGGCGGGCGAACCTTCACCTACCCAGATCAGGGGGGCTTCCACATCGGCAGTCATGCTGCCCATTACAAGCTGGAATGCATTGTCGCGGTACGAAACGATCTTTTGCCTGCCCGGGCTGATCTCCCACAGGTCGCCCCGGATGCCGTTCCAGGTCACCTCCTGCCGCGCCTCCATTCTGACCAGACGGGCTCCTGCAATGCCATACCACGAAAGTTTGTCGTAAATATAAGCCGATTCGCGAAAGGTGGTCCGGTATTCTTCCGGACGGCGGTTGCGGGTATATCCGGCGGTTTCCACAATAGTGTTGTGGGCAGTTTCGCCCGAGGCCTCTCCGATAATCTCCTGCATTTGGTCGGGGGGTAGCAATGTCCAGTAATACCATGGCGTATATTGGGCTAAGGCCGGCACCGACAGGAGCAGGGTGGCCAAAAACAAGAAAAACGCTTTATTCATGAAATAAGAGATTGAAGTACAGTGAGAAATCGATTGAGTGTGTTTTTGTGTTTTATTGGATCAGGATGCGGAAACTACTGCTTTTTGAGGTTTCCTGGTCGGTGATCCGCAGTATGTAAACGCCTTTGGAAAAGGCTCCCAAAGCGATCGATGTCCGTTCATCGTGATGATCGTTCCGGTAAAGCCGTTGGCCGCTTTGGGTAAAGATTTCCAGTTGGGCCCGGCCGGGCATTTCCACATGGATGACATCACTGGCCGGATTGGGATAGATCCTTGCCGGCCTCTCGGGGGGAAGCCCGGTCGAAGTCTCTGTGATGGTGATGGTGGAAAAGGTCTGACAGCCCCACTGGTTGGTGACCAGTACCGAGTAGAAACCCGGCACCTGGGGGGCAATGCTTGAAGAGGTGGCCCCGGTATTCCACAGATGGGCCGACTCCGGATTGCGGGCATCCAGTATCAGTTGCCCTTCGTCCAGGTAAGACCATTCTTCCAGGTTAACAATGGGCGACTCCCGCGTCTCTGCCGGTACTTCGACCAGGGGACCGGCACAGCCGGAAGCCCCCAAGCGGATATCGTACAGCCAGTAATAAAAATCGGTCGAATTCGTGGCTGTGGTCTCCAGGATGTCGATGGCCCCGGGACTGGAGTATGGGTAGGGGTTTTCGAAGTTGGATGTGGCCCTGAACAGGGTGGTGCCGGGGCCATAGGCAACCCTTAACCTGTACAGTCCCGGATCGGGAATGTGCAGATTCAGGCGATACACCCTGCCCTGATCGTCAGGGTCATCGGGAGCGCCATTTTGCGGGCTGGCCGGGCTTCTGCTTGCCTGCAACTGGAGGTGCGCCTTCGAAACCACCTCGCCCGTTTCGTAGTTTACAACCGTAAAAGTCAGGCTTCCAGGATAGCCCACATACAACCTGGCCGATTCGATCACCAGGGGCACATGTGTGCGGATGATGGGATGGGCAGTGGCCCTGGCGTAGGTGCCATCGGTCCATGGAGCCTCTTCCTTGCTTTCAGGCCCCAGCCTGCCCGAAAAATTATACACCCCGGCATAGAGCGAAGCGTTTTCGTGAACATAATCCACTGAGGCCTGGTTGCCGGCAGCCAGCAAACCTCCATCGACTGCCTGGTCGTACCAATAGGTCAGCCCGTTGGCACCTGCCCTAAGGGTGACCCTGGGAGAGCCTATGCAATGTACCGCTTCGGCCTCCGGATCGGGGCCCTCCTCCGGGATTTGGAACGAAACAACGGTCGTATCATTGGCCTTGTTTACATCTCCCTGGAGCAGGCTGGTTAGCACAATGCTCACCTCGGTCCCGGCAAGGGTCTGAAAGCTTTGTTCAAATTGATGGGTCGATACTGACAAGGCCGGCAGGGGACCCGGGATCACCTCTTCGATCTCTTTGACCAATTGGCCGTTTTCGTAAATCCGGGCCTGCAGCGGGATATCGAAAACCTCCTGCTTTCCGAAGTTTTCGAGTCCGAACACCAGGAAATGTTGCTCATCGGCGCAATCGCCCGGGCCCGGGGAGTAAATGGCAACCGGCCCTACGTCGGTGGAGGCCATTTCAAATACCATATAATAGTCCTGGGTTTCGCCATAAGTATAAGTCCCGCAAGCAGTGACCTCTGCGGGATCTTCTGTTTCGACCAACACCAGGCGGAGCGTTCCCACCGATGCGGGGGCCACATCACCAGGAACATGCAGCATGCCCGAAAATTCGCCCGAAGTGTAGAATACCTCTGAAACGACTGCCGGTTCTTCTTCGTCAAATTGCCCATCGGCATACCAGTCGGCAAACACCTTCAATATGCGCGGATTCTCCTGTCCGCAGCTGCCTATGTTTGCCGTAAAGGGGTAAGAGGCACCGGCCTGCAGGCTGGCCCTGGAGTCCGGGAATTTGCGATACGTATGGCAGCCGGTGCCGGTGTGCTGATCAATGCCATGCAGGCTGAAACCGTCTATGCGGGCATTGGCCGGATCGGTGGCGCCGGACTGGCAGAGGGGTTCGCCGCCGATCCCGGTGGCGATCAGGGAGAACCATTGGGGTCCCCTGACCAATTGGAAGTTCTTGTGCGATATGGTAATGGTATAGGTTTGGCCAGGTATGGGATCGGCAATGAATACCTGCTCAATGTTGTCTGCGGTATTGTCGCCCCTGGTAGCTGGTGCTGCGGGGTTTGCCACATCCAGCACCCATGGCATAAAGGTGTTTTTCCCGTCCGATACCCTGACATCCAGGTCATTGATCAACCTGGGCGAACGGTTGTTGAGTACCGAGGCATTGATCGGGAGGGGGGTGGCTTCAGGGTCTGTCCAGCAGATGCTCACCACCAGGGGTTCCTTTCCCGATGCCACCACTGTTCTGACCACCGTGTTGCCCGACTCGAGCGAAACCTCCTCGACGAGGCTGCTGCTGCCGTTTCCGGATATTACCTCCGCAGCCCGGGCCACATTCAGCAGGCCCCAGCCATAGGCATAATCCGGTCCGGGATTGCCGGCATCGTCGGCGGTATGGCAGGCAAGCCCTCTGAGGGTCGAACTGAGCATGAATTCGCCGTTGATCTGTTGGTAATGTTCCTGCAACAAAAAAAGGCTTCCGGATGTATTTGGCGCCGACATGGAGGTGCCGCTCGAAGAACTGTAATGGGCGTCTCCGGCCGATGCACTGGAGTACAGATTGACCCCATTGGCCACCAGATCGGGCTTTATGCGGCCATCGTCGGTGGGCCCCCAACTGCTGAATGCCGACATGACGACATCCTCCGGTTTGCGGTAACCCTCCTTAATGGCCGAAACCGCGCCCACACTGAGTATGTTTTTTGCATTCCCGTATGTAGGGATCACATTATAGCCATCGTCGCTGCTCATCATCGTCGAACGGCTCGACATCAATTCCCAGTTGCCGGAGCTGTCCCTGCGCCAGTAAGGTTGTCCTGCGTCCGGGCCATTATTGTTGCGGTTGTTGCCCGACGACTTCACGATCAGGTAATGGGGAGCGTGGTAGGCAATCATGTCCCAGAGTTGCGACTTCTGATCATAATACCCGAACTTATAGTCATGGGTGGTGCTCACGTTGACATCGCCATGCCATTCCCAGTTTGGGTTGGAGGGAGTGCCGGCCCTGTCGCCATTGAAACGCCACCCGGCAATACGGCCGTACGAATGATTCGACACCAGCAGACCGGCAGCTGCCTCTCCCATTTCTTCGCTGTCGTTGCCGAAATCCCACGACCTCAGATCGGGTGCCCCGAAAGCCATCCCCCTGGCCAGGGCATTGACCCCAGCGGCGATCATGGTGCCGGCTACATGGGTGGCGTGATGGCTTGTCCCTGCATCCAAATTGTTCAGTTCAATACGGCCCTGCATTTCCTGATGGGTTTCGAGTACGCTTCCCCCGTCCCAGATAGCCAGTTTGCCGGTCATAAAGGCAGAACTGCCCGAAAGTCCGAGTCCGCTGCTGCCTCCCGGCCATAATTGGTTCGTGCCTGTGGTGGCTGCTGCATACACATTGAATTCGGTAGCAGCATAGATGGGCTGTCCGTTCTCATCCACGCCCTCCAGCAAAACCACCTGGCCCCCGGTTTGGACCTGCCGTACCACCCAGCCCTTTTCAGCGGCCAGTTCCAGAGCCTTTTGGCGGTTGGCACGGACCTGCCTGAACAATGGCGCCGCTTTCTCCTGAAACTGTACCTGCCTCGAGCCCGGATCAGGCCTTTGGGAATGATTGTCCTGGCCAGCGGCTGTGGCAAAGGTCAGAATTAACAGCAGAAATGAATAAAGTCGTATGCGGTTCATGGGAGAAGGCGTTGGGATGGTTCATTATATTAAAAAAAGGCAGACTGGCTTATGGACAGACCGTTGGAGTTCAGCAGGGAACAGATGCCCTCCATACCTCTGCCGGGGTGAGATCCAAAGCGGAAGGCTCATCGGGCAAATCGAAATAGCCATAAAAATAGGTATAGCCACAGCCCGTCCGGACAAAAAAGATCTCGTAGCTGTCGTCCGGCCGAAGCCTGAGGGCGATCCGTTTTTTCAGGTCGTCAGGGCTTTCCCTCTTGGGCTCAGCCTCAGGATCGGGCATGCCCACCGCTTCGTTGAACAGCATCCCGGAAGCATGCAATAACTCATAGATATCACTGGCCGTTTCCCTGTCGATGCCACTTTGTGCAAAACGCTCGTTCATTCGCTCAAGGAAGGCTCCAAGTCCTTGCCGGTCTTCCTGCTCAGGTCCTCCGTGGCCGAAAGCCCGGTTAATGCTGATGATGCCGGGGTGATCGCGGGGGAGTATTTCGGGATTTTGCCAATGTGAATCGTCTGCATCGTTCATGGATGCCGTGGTTTTGGGCCCCCTGCAAGCCATCAAGATGATCATGGCCATGGCAGAGAACAATAGGAGTCGGATCATACAAATTAAATTGGGCATCTAAATTAGGCAAAAAAAGTTGAAAATTATTTACTAATTTAGGTTCCTGATTGCGAACCCTAACAAAGCCATTATGGGCAAAGCCATTGTAAAATGCACCATCGCCACATACGGGATAGAAGAATACGTGGTAGAGGTTCCCTGCAAGAAAGACGACGTGGATGAGATCATTATTTCACGCGCCTGGCAACAGCTGAAAAAGGAGGAAGGGGGATCCCTCCCTTACGGAAACCGCAGCGCAGAGATTATCAGGCGTACAGACAACGGATCATGACTGCCGGCCGCGATCTTTCAGTTTTTTCCCGATCTGATAGGCATCGCCGGCTTTCTCCCCAATTTTCCTGTATTCCCTGACCCCACCAATATAGATCAGGGGGCTGAAGGCCGAAATGTCGATGGAGGAAACATCGCCCGTGTCCTTCAGTTTGTCGGTATCGATATGGGTTTGCAGTATCTCTCCGGCAAAATGGTTGGTCCGGCCGATCATTTGGTGGCTGGTCAGCCTGCATTCGAGATTCAGGGGGCATTCCTTGATGATGGGCGATTCAATAAAGTCGGAAGGCAGCTTCGTCAGCCCGCATTCGCTGAACTTGTCGGTATCATGGCCACTGGTAATCCCGCAGAAATCGGCCTGGGTCATGATGCCGGTGCTGGCGATATTGACGGTAAAATGCCTGTTCTTTTTGATGGCTTCGCCGGAAAACCCCCTGTTGCCAACCGAAATACCCAATGTGGGAGGCTTGCTGGTAAGCAGGCTGACCCAGGCAATGGTCACTATGTTCGCTTCTTCCATGGTGCCGGTCACCACCAGCGAAACCGGGCATGGGAACATGATCTTCTGTGGTCCAAAACGAGTTTTCATAAGTTTGTGGTTTTGTTGTTTTGGTAAGGCAGAAACGTCTGAAATGTCTGAAATGTCATTTAGCGTTTTCTCGCAGGCAGTGTTCTGGTTAAACCTCGGGAAAACCCAAACAGGTTTAAAGGTTTAAAGGTTTAAAAGTTTAAAAGTTTAAAAGTTTAAAAGTTTAAGTATTGGATAATCAGCCTTTAAACTCTTCAACTCTTCAACTCTTCAACTTTCCACATTCTACCTTCTGTCTTCTGTCTTCTGTCCTCTGTCCTCTGTCCTCTGTCTTCCGTCTTCTAAACTTTTCAACTCTTCAACTCTTCAACTCTTCAACTCTTCAACTCTTCAACTCTTCAACT